>JAILQR010000116.1 GCA_024698845.1 Bacilli bacterium
ATATTTAGAATCTTATATTATTATCTTTATCTGAATTATACAAGTTTTCAAATTTTCCTTGTTTCTTATTTCTAATTATTAATACTACACCAATAACAAATAGAATTATTGATACTATTTGAGCTGCTCTAAAGCCAGCAAGCATTAATGAATCAGTACGTAAGTGTTCAATGAAGAATCTTCCAACACTATACCATATTAAGTATGTACCAGTTAGCGTACCTATCTTTGTGTATTTATTTCTTCTAATAACAAGTAAAATTATAAATCCTATAAAGCACCAAATTGATTCATAGAAGAATGTTGGTTGATAATATACTCCATTAATATACATTCCATCAATAACAAAGTTAGGAATATGTAATGATTTTAATTTTGCTAAACTAGTTGCCATTCCATGAGCTTCACTATTAAAGAAGTTCCCCCATCTGCCTATTGCTTGAGATAATATAAGTGCAGGGACTGCCATATCTATAACCTTTAGTGTATTTGCTTTTACTCTTTTACAATATATAAATGCTGTAATAGCTCCAGCTATAATGCCTCCGTGGATTGCAAGGCCACCTTCCCATACTTTAAATATGTCAATTAAGTTATTTGCATATTCATTCCAATTAAATGCAACATAATATACTCTAGCTCCAAGTATTCCAAAGATGATAGTCCAGAAGATTAGGTTAAACATGAAATCCCAATTCATGTTAAATCTTCTTGTTTCTTTCTTTATAATATATACAGATAATAAAACGGATACTAATAGTAATACTGAATACCATCTTATTTCTATACCAAATAATTTAATCATTACTGGATTCATATATTCACTCCTCTATCATTTTATTAATTATAACACTAAAAAAAGAAGATTACCTTCTTTTTTTATAAAATCTTTATAAGAAATTCTCCAGTGTAGGATTCTTTAATCTTAGCAATATCTTCTGGTGTACCAACACCAACGATAGTACCTCCTCCAGATCCTCCATCAGGTCCTAAATCTATAATGTGATCTGCCACTTTAATAACATCTAAGTTATGTTCAATAACAAGCACAGTATCACCATTATCTACAATTCTATTTAATATATTAAGTAACTTTTGTATGTCTGCAGTATGAAGACCAGTTGTCGGTTCATCTAATATAAATATAGATTTACCAGTTGGTTTTTTTTGTAGTTCTTTAGCAAGTTTAACACGACCAGCTTCTCCACCTGATAATGTTGTTGCACTTTGACCTAGCCTAATATAATCTATTCCAACATCGTACATAGCTTGAAGTTTAGTTTTAATCTTAGGAATATTATCAAAGAATTCAAGTGCTTCACTTACCCTCATATCAAGTACTTCAGATATATTTTTACCTTTAAATTTAATATCCAAAGTTTCAGAATTATATCTTTTACCATGACATACATCACAAGGTACATATACATCTGGCAAGAAATGCATTTCTATTTTCTTTATTCCATCTCCCCAGCATGCTTCACATCTTCCACCTTTAACATTAAATGAGAATCTTGATTTTGTATATCCTCTCATTTTTGCTTCTTTAGTTTCTGCAAAGACATCTCTTATGTCATCAAATACACCAACATAAGTTGCAGGGTTACTTCTCGGAGTTCTACCGATTGCATCTTGCGTAATAAGTACAACTTTATCTAAGTTTTCTATTCCTTCAATCTTTTTATGTTTACCAGGTATAATACGTGATCTGTTAATTTTTTGAGCTAAACTTTTATATAATATTTCATTAACTAACGATGATTTACCAGAACCTGATACACCTGTTACGCAAACAAATTTACCAAGTGGTATATCAACATTAATGTTTTTTAAGTTATTTTCACAAGCACCCTTAATCTTAATAGATTTACCATTACCTTTTCTTCTTTTCTTAGGTACTTCTATTTTCAATTTACCAGATAGATATTGACCAGTAATACTTTCTTTAACTATCATAACTTCTTCTGGAGTTCCTGCAGCAATAACGTTTCCTCCGTTATCTCCTGCTCCAGGTCCTATATCAACTAGAAAATCACTTTCTAACATTGTATCGGTATCATGTTCAACTACTACTAAAGTATTTCCTAAGTCTCTCATTTGTTTTAAAGAGTTAATTAATCTTTCATTGTCTTTTTGGTGAAGTCCTATAGATGGTTCATCAAGAACATATAACACGCCAGATAACTTACTACCTATTTGAGTTGCAAGTCTAATTCTTTGTGATTCACCACCTGATAATGTACCAGCTGATCTAGCAAGTGTTAAATAACTTAAACCTACATTATCTAAAAATTCTAGTCTATTTTTTATTTCTTGAATAACAAGATGAGAAATTTCTTCTTGTTCTTTTGTTAATTTTAATGAATCCATAAAAGTTCTTATTTCTCTTATAGACATTTCAGTTACATCAATTATATTTTTCTTATTAATATATATAGATAATACTTCTGGTTTTAATCTTTTACCATGGCAAGCTTCACATTCAGTTTCAACCATGAATCTTTCAAGCCATTCTCTTATCCATGCACTTGATGTCTCCATATATCTTCTTTGTAGATTATTAATAATACCTTCAAAGTATTCAGTTGTATATCTTGTATTACCATTTTTTGAAACATATTTTATTGATAACGGTTTATCAGAACCATATAAAATATAATCTTTTTCTTTTCTTGTTAATTTTTTAAATGGTTTATCCATATCAATTTTGTACTCTTCACAAAGAGCTATTAATTGTGTAGAACCAATATTGTTATCTAAGTTAAATGGAACAATCGCACCTTCATTAATTGATTTTGTTTCATCTGGTACAACCAAATCTTCAACAATTTGAAGTTTAGAACCTAGTCCTTTACAAGATTCACAAGCACCATACGGAGCATTAAATGAGAATAATCTTGGTTCAAGTTCAGGAAGTGAATAATCACATTTTAAACATGCATATTTTTCACTCATTGTAATTTCTTCTTTACCTATTACATTGATAACTACCTTACCACCGGCTATTTTTGTACTAGCTTCTATAGATTCAAATATTCTAGATCTTTCTTCAGATCTTACTTTAATTCTATCAACTACAACATCTATATTATCTTTAGTATTTTTATCTAGTTTAATTTCTTCAGATAAATCGTGCATTTCACCATTTATTCTGACTCTTGAATAACCTTGTTTTCTTAAATTATCTAGTAAATCTTTATGAGTTCCTTTTTCTCCGTGAACAATAGGTGCAAGTATTTCTATTTTAGTCTCTTCTTCTAAAGCCATTACCTTATTAGTCATTTCTTCAACAGATTGACTAGTTATAGGTTCATGATGATTAGGACAGTATGGCACACCAACTCTTGCAAATAATAATCTTAAGTAATCATATATTTCAGTTATAGTTCCAACAGTAGATCTAGGATTTTTATTAGTTGTTTTTTGATCGATTGAAATACTAGGTGATAATCCTTCAATGGAATCTACATCGGGTTTTGCACTGTTTCCTAAGAATTGTCGTGCATATGCACTTAGTGACTCAACATATCTTCTTTGTCCTTCAGCATAGATAGTATCAAAAGCTAAACTACTCTTGCCTGAACCAGATACACCTGTCATAACTATAAGTTTATTTTTTGGAAGTTCTAGATCAATATTTTTTAAGTTATTTTCTCTAGCTCCTTTTATTATTATCTTATCCATAAATCCACCTACTCGCATAATATTTTAGCATAAATTATGTATTTTTATATACTTATTTTATATATTTATCCATTATTTATTCAATTGACATAACTTTTTACTTGTGATAGTATAAATAACTATCAAGTAAATTGATTTTAGGGGGTCGCACGGTTATGTACGAAGAAAAAAAATATGTTAGAAAAAAAGTAAAATGGACATCTGTGTTCTTAAAATTATTGTTATTATTTTTAGTAATTTTCTTAATATGGTTTATAGCAATAAAAATTAAAAACCACGCTTCAGAAGGAAAGAATAAATCAGATAATGGAAACTCAATGAGTGAAAACTTAAATTACTTAAAGAAACAATACATTAAATATTTTAATGAAGATAATATTCCTAAATATGTTAATGCAAAAGTAAGAGTTCCACTTAGCGATTTAATTGAAGCTAAAGCTAGTAAAGAAATATATGATAAGAATAAAGTTAAATGTTCATCAACTTCATCTTATGGTCAATTAATGAAAATTGATAACACTAACTATAATTTAAAAGTATATTTAAAATGTAAAAATGAAGCTGATTCAATTTTAGTAACAATAACTAAAGATGAAATTATAAATAATAAAATAAAAACTAAGAAAACAACAAATAACAACAATACAAATAATACTAACAATTCTAATAACACAAATAATACTACAAACACTAACAATACTAACAACACAACAAATACTAACAATACATCAAATTCTAATAACACTACTAATACTACTAATACAACTACTACTAACACAACTAAGAAGACTACTACTACATCAAATAGTGGATCAAGTTCTTCAAGAACTTCATCTTCAAGTTCTTCATCTAGTTCTTCTAGTAAAACAAGTTATAGTAGTTCAAGTTCTTCAAGTAGTTCATATAGTTACTCACAATCAAGTTCTGGATCATCAACATCTAGTTCTACATCAACAACTGTAACTAAAACAACAACTGGAAAAGATAACGGTAATGGTACTGTAACAATTACAGAAACTACTACTGATTCAAATGGTAATACAAGTTCAACTTCAACTACTGTTCCAGTAAGTGAAATTGAAACTGAACAAAGATATGTATTTACTGAATATCAATTATATAAATTAGGTGATGCTCAAACAACTAAACCTAATGGAAATTATATTCCTTATAACTATACTGTTAAATATTATAAATATTGTATAAATAAAGATATGTATAACTGTGATAGAAAAATTGCTAAAGTTGCACAAAATAAAAATTTAATTGATAGTTTACTTGCTCAAGGATATCAAGAAATATTTGATTATGAAGATACTATAACACTTTATATTCCAATACTTGATGAAGTATGGTCAAGAACTAAAGAAAAAGCTGGATATACATATTCAGGACATTACAGAAATCATTATGCAGCTGTAAAATAGAAGCTTAAAAGCTTCTATTTTTTTTGTATAAAAAAAGAAGTAATTTATTAATTACTTCTTACTTCTGCATTTAAGTTTGATGATACTTTTTCAATAATATTGTTAAATACTTCCATTACTTCTTCATCAGATAATGTTCTAGTTTCATCTTTAAATGTTAAGTTGTATGCCATTGATTTCTTTCCTGGTTTTACATCTCTATAGATATCGAAGATATCTATAGTA
>JAILQR010000007.1 GCA_024698845.1 Bacilli bacterium
AGTAGTTCTTAGTTTATATTTTTCTTTGGTAAACTTTACAAAATCCTTATATTTATTTCTATCTCTATTTATTATCTTAATCCAATAAGAGTTTTCCTTTAAATATTCATAATAATTTTCTTTACTATAAATATCTTTTACAACTATAGGATCCATAATTAATCCTCAAAAAACTTACTAAGTGGTTTAGGACTTAGTGGTTTTTTTAGTACACTTGATACAGTAGATGATGCTTTACCTGTTAATTCTTGTACAATATCTAACGCTTTTTGTGCAGTAGATATGTGGTTTTTAATTGAATCCATATCTATATTTTTTACAATATCAGTAATATTATTCAAATTTAAAGACTTATCAGTTAAGTATTCTTTCCATACTGACTCATCCTCGCCATATATATCATAAACTTCATATAATTTTTGTACCCCACCATCATTTTTCTTAATGTAATCTACTAATTTAGGATTTTTTCTTAAAAACTCCTTAAATTTTTCTTTTTTATCCATAAAAAATCACCTTAATAAAGTTTATTAATTAAGGTGATTTTTAAGACTATATTTTAAAATCATCGATGAAGTCATCTAAAGTAAATTCTTTTACTTCCTCTTTTGATGTATCTTCTTTTGGAACTTCTGAACTTTCTACTGGTTCATCAGCTATTTCTACATCTTTAACTTTTTCAATATTTGCTTTAACAAATACTTTTTCAACCATATATTTAGATATAGATGAACCAGTTGATTGAGTATCCATTATTGCAATATCACTATTTTTAATCTCTCTTATTTCACTATCTGATTTTAAACATACATTATCTCTAGATTCAGATGTAAATGCATCAATAATATGATAATCTTGAGTTTTTACTTTTTTCATTAAAAGCATTCCTTTTTTTGCTCTAGTCATCATGTATAAATCTGATAATTTAATTCTTTTAGCAGTTTTATTATTAGTTGCTACATTTAAATATTCATCTGCTTCTTTAACAACTGATAATGATACAAGTTCATCGTCTTTTAGATTCATACCTTTAACACCAGCTGCTTTAGTTCCTATAGCAGTTACTTCTGATAATGAGTATTTATCATAATATCCATTTTTAGATACCATAATAACTGTTGAGTTTTCTTCACATTTAGAGGCAGTTACTAACTCATCACTTTCTTTTAATTTAATAGCAGTAAGTGGTTTAGAATATCTTTGAACAACAAATTCTTTAAAGTATGTCTTTTTAACCATACCATCTTTAGTAGCAAATACTAATAATGAATTATCGCTATCATATATTACTGAAGAAATAATCTTTTCATCAGGTGATAGCATACAAACATTATTAACATGTTTACCTAATTCTTTCCATTTACCTTCAGGTATTTGATGAACTGGTATAAAACAATATCTACCTAAATTAGTAAATAACATTATGTTATTTAATGTAGTTGTATCATATAAGCCAATTACATAATCTCCAGGCTTCATAACAGTTTCTTCTTCGTCAGTGTATGATTTAGGAGATACTCTTTTAATGTAACCTTCTTTGGTAACTACAACGATTGTATTTTCTTTTGGAATCATATCTTTTAAGTCTATCTTAATATCTGATATTTCATCTCTAACTTCAGTACGTCTTTCATTACCATATTCTTTTTTGATTTCATTTAATTCTTTTTTCATTTGAGTTTTTAAAATAGATTCGTTATTTAAAATACTATTTAAGAACTCTATCATTTTTTGTAAGTTACCTTGTTCTTCTAAAAGTAAATTAACATCTGTATTAGATAACTTATATAAACGCATATCTACAATAGCAGTTGCTTGTAGATCTGTAAATTTAAATTCTTTAACTAAATTTGTAATACAGTCTGATCTATTTTTAGATGCTCTAATTAATTTAATTACCTCATCTAATATATCAACAGCTTTTAAGAAACCTTCAACAATATGTAATCTTTCTTCTGCTTTTTTTAGATCATATCTTGTTCTTCTTAGTATTACTTCTTTTTGATGTGCAATAAATGCATCAAGTATAGCAAGAAGTCCTAATTGTTTAGGTCTTCTATCACAAATAGCTACAATATTAAAATTATAGTTGATTTGTAAATCAGTATTTTTAAATAGATAATTTAAAATAAGTTCTGCATTGGCATCTTTTTTAAGTTCGATGATAAGTTTAGCCATATTTTCTTTATCTGACTCGTCTTTTACATCAACGATACCATCAACTTTTTTATCTATTTTAATGTCTTCAATTTTCTTTCTTAGCGGTTCTTTTAAAACGTCATAAGGAATTTCATGAATAACAATTCTATGACCTTTTTTATCTTTAATAATTTCAGTTTTAGCTTTTAAAACAACTTTACCTTTACCTGTTTCATAAGCTTGTCTTAAACCTTCTTTACCTTCTATAACACCACCAGTTGGAAAGTCAGGTCCTTTAATAATCCCTAATATTGTATCAAGTCTTGAATTAGGATTATCAATTCTATGAATAGTAGCATCTATTACTTCAGTTAAGTTATGTGGAGGTATATTTGTTGCATAACCTGCAGATATACCTTGTGAACCATTAACTAAAAGGTTTGGAAAGTTTGCAGGAAGTACTGTTGGTTCTAAGTAATCATCTGAATAGTTAAGTGCCATTTCTACTGAATCACGTTCAATGTATTTAAGCATTACTCCAGAAAGTTTAGTAAGACGTGTTTCAGTATAACGGTAAGCGGCAGGTCCATCACCATCAATAGATCCGTTATTTCCATGGATATCAATAAACATTTCTCTCATTTTCCATTTTTGAGACATGTTTATCATTGCACCATAAATAGATGAATCACCATGTGGATGGTATTTACCCATAACATCACCAACAGCTTTAGCACATTTTCTGTATGGTTTATCATAAGTGTTTTTATCTTCCCACATTGTATATAAAATACGTCTTTGAACTGGTTTTAATCCATCCCTTACATCTGGAAGTGCACGATCTTGGATAATAGATTTAGAATATCTACCAAATCTATCACCCATTATATCTTCTAGAGTGTAATCATATATTTTTTCAATTATTGTTTGTTCTTCTTTTTTTGCCATATATAACTACCTCCTAAAATCATCTTCTAAAGAGAAATCTACATTCTCTTCAATCCATTCTTTTCTAGGTTCAACTTTATCACCCATTAATACAGATACACGCTTTTCAGCAAGGGCTGCATCAGTGATAGATACTTTAATTAAACTTCTAGTTTCTGGATTCATTGTTGTGTCATATAACTCATCTGCATCCATTTCACCTAAACCTTTGAATCGTTGAATTTTATAACTACCTTTAGTAGTTTTTTTCTTTTCTTCAAGTTCTTCATCAGTTGCTACATATTCTTTTGATTTACCAAAATCAAGTGCATATAAAGGTGGATTTGCTATATAAAGCATTCCTTCTTCAATTAATGGTCTCATAAATCTATAGAAGAATGTAAGTAGTAATATTTGAATGTGAGCTCCATCATCATCGGCATCGGTCATGATAATTACTTTTCCATAGTTCGAATCTTTTGGATCGAAATCAGCACCAATACCTGCTCCAATAGCATATGTTAAAGTATTTAATTCTTCATTTGAATTAATATCGTTACTAGATGCTTTTTCACAGTTTAAAACTTTACCACGAAGCGGAAGTATTGCTTGTGTTTCTCTATTTCTACCTGTTTTTGCAGAACCACCGGCAGAATCTCCTTCGACTAGGAATAATTCATTTACTTTGTTATTTTTACCGGTAGCTTTAGCCAGTTTACCAGATAAGATTTTTTCTTTTTTATCTTTACCTTTTCCTTGTCTTGCTGCTTCTCTAGCTTTTCTTGCAGCTTCTCTTGCAAGTTTACTACGGCTTGCTTTTTCAATAATAGTTAAAGCTATTTCTTTATTTTCTTCTAAGAAAAATTTTAAATGTTCATATGTTATAGATTCAGTTATACTTCTAGCCTCAGGTGTACCTAACTTACCTTTAGTTTGACCTTCAAATTGTAATAATTTTTCTGGTATTCTTAAGTTAATTACAGCTGATAAACCTTCTCTTACATCAGATCCATCAAATGAACCATCTTTTGCTTTAATTAAATTATTTGCTTTAGCATAATCATTAAACGCTTTTGTAATACCTGTTTTAAAACCTACTTCATGGCTACCACCATCAATTGTTTTAACATTATTAACAAATGATAAAATATTTTCAGAATAAGAATCAGAATATTGCATTGCAATTTCTACTTCAATTCCTTCCTTTTGACCACTAAAATTAATTACTTTATGTAAGGCTTTTTTATTTTCATTTATAAATTCAACAAAGTTTATTAATCCATTTTCATAATGGAACTTGGCTTCACGATTAGTTTTTTCATCAATAATTTCTACAACTAAGCCAGAAAGTAAGAATGCGCTTTCTTGCATTCTTTCACAAATAGTTGTAAAAGAAAATTCACAGTTTTTAAATATATCATAATCTGGTAAGAACGTTACTACTGTACCAGTTTTCTTACTTTCACCAATAAATTTAAGTGGACTTTCAACTTCTCCACCATCTTTAAATCGAATGTTTGCAATTTTACCATCACGGTAAATTGTAACATCCATCTTTTTAGATAAGGCATTAACTACAGATCCACCAACACCATGTAATCCTCCTGAAACTTTATAGTTTCCTTCTTCAAACTTACCACCAGCATGAAGAACTGTATAAATTACTTCCGGAGTTGATTTTCCTGATTCGTGTTTTCCCGTTGGAACACCACGACCATTATCTGCAACTGTAATAGAACCATCTTTATGCATTAATATTTTTACAATATTTCCATAACCATTTATAACTTCATCGATTGAGTTATCAACGATTTCCCATACAAGATGATGTAGACCTCTTTTATCAGTTGAACCGATATACATACCAGGTCTTTTTCTAACAGCTTCTAATCCTTCTAATATTTTTATTGATGATTCATCGTATTTACTTGCATTTGCCATTGTATTCACCTTTATAAATTATAACATCAAAAAAAAGATTAATGCAAGGAACTTGACATTAATCTTTCTTATTTATATCGTAAGTTTCAGCGTTAAATCTGGCAAATAATGGAGTTTCTTCTTCTTTAATGACAGGTTCAGAAACTTTATTTACTTCTTCATTAACGTTAGCTTCTTCTGTGTTTGCTGCAAATGGATTATAAATACCGTTAGAACTTTGTTTAAATTCTTTTCTTATAGCATTTATATCAGTTGCTAGTTTTGGAAGAACAACCTCAGTTTTAGTTTCATGCTTAGGCATTTCTTTATTAATAAATACAGAACTAAAATTATCATTTATTTTAGTTTCAGATGATTTATCAAACTCATCTAAACTTGATACTTCAACAGGTTTAATTTCTTCTTCAACTTGTTTGAATGAATCTACAAATGTAACAGTTGGAATATCAATTTGAGTTTTTTCAATTTCAGGAACTGTCATATCTTCTTGAGGAGTCATTGTTTCAACTTGACTTAACTCATCTGATATCATTTTTGATAATTCATCAAAACTGAAATTATTAAATTGAACTGGTTCCTTTTTCACATCTGGAGCATCAAACTTATACGCAGGAGATTCTTCAATCTTATCTGGAACAAACTCATTTGTTTGAGGTTCAATCTCAGATAATGGTGTAAGTTCGAATTCTGCAGTAGTTTCTTTTACAAACTCATCATGATTAAAATCTATATTTTGTGGTGCATCATTTGTAATTGGTGCAACATTTTCTTTTACTACATCTTTTTTCTTTTTACCTTTACCTGTAAATAGTAAAACTATAAAAAATAAAATAACCAAAACAACTAATAGAATTATTAATCCCATTAAAACATAGTCGTTATTAGCAAGCTTATCAATAAACTCTTTCACTCCGGCACCGCCTTTTATTATTCTACTTAAAATACTATCATAAAATAATATGAAGCGCAATAAAAATTATACAAAAAGAGGCCTTTAAAAGCCTCTTAAATATTATTTATTTTTCTTATCTATCACTTCAGATAAAGTAGTTCCAAGTGTTGCAATTCCCTTTAAATCAGTTGGAACAATTATCTTAGTTGCTTGTCCATCAGCCATCTTACTCATAGTATCATAACTTTTAAGTTGAAGTACTGCAGAATCAACTTTAGCATCTTTTAAAAGTTTTAAACCTTGAGCTTCAGCTTCTTTAATTTTAAGCATTGCTTCTGCTTCACCTTCAGCAATTTTAATTTGAGATTCTTTTTGAGCCTCTGCTCTTAAAATAGCAGATTCTTTTTCACCTTCAGCAATTAAAATTGAAGATTTCTTTTCACCTTCTGCTTGAAGGATTTTTTCTCTTCTTTCACGTTCAGCACGCATTTGTTTTTCCATTGCTTCTTGAATATCTCTTGGAGGAAGAATATTTTTAACTTCTACCCTGTTAACTTTAATTCCCCAAGGATCTGTTGCTTCATCTAGAATTGATCTCATTTGTGTATTGATTGTATCTCTTGATGTTAAAGTTTGGTCAAGTTCTAGATCACCAATAATATTTCTTAGTGTTGTTGCTGTTAAATTTTCAATAGCACTTATCGGATATTCAACACCATATGTATAAAGTTTTGGATCAGTTATTTGAAAATATACAACTGTGTCAATTTGCATTGTTACGTTATCTTTTGTAATAACTGGTTGTGGTGCGAAGTCTTTTACCATTTCTTTTAAAGTAACTTTGTTTGATACTCTATCAACAAATGGAAGTTTAATATGTAGTCCATTTTGCCATGTTTCATGGTATGAACCAAGTCTTTCTATAACATATGCTTTAGCTTGTGGAACAATTTTAATATTAGGAATTATTATAACTAGTGCAATAGCAAGTAATGTAATTACAACTGGCATAAAATCTACTCTCCCTTCTTAACTTTAAGTTTTACACCGTCAATATTGGTAATGATTACTTCATCGCCAACATTAATTTTAGATTGTGAAGTAGCACTCCATCTTTTACCATCGACTTTTACTTCACCAACTTTATTTCTAGATATCTCTTCAGTACAAATAGCATTCATACCAATGACTCTATCTAAATTTGTGGCTTCTTTATCTTTAATTTTTAAGAGTTTTAGAAGCAGTGGTCTTGTTAAAATCATTAAAACAAAACCACATACTCCAAATATGATAAACTCAATATAAAAGCTATCTATAAATAGGGATACCACAAGTGCAACTGCTGCACTTGCAACAAACCAAATGGTTACCAAATTAATTGTAATTATTTCAATAAATGAAAGAATTAAAATAATAATTAACCAAGTAATCCATGCTTCCATATTAACCTACCTTTTCTACTTTTAATTTTATGTTATGACCATTTAAATCAAAACACTCTTCAATATTTTCTTCTTTAGCAATTGATAGTGCTAAAGTTTCATCTTTGATGTAACTTTCGAATTTTTCGATACATTTATCAAAATCTTCATCACCATAATAATATAGATTAATTCTATCTGTTATGTTAAAGTCACTATTTTTTCTTAATTGTTGAACTTTAGATACACACTCTCTTGCTAAACCTTCTAAGATTAAATCTTCTGTTAAGTTAGTATTTAAAATAACGAAGTTATTATTTTCTGCCCCAACATTAAATCCTTCTTTAGAAGATATTCTAATATCAACCATATCTTTATTTATTTCGTAATTTTCACCAGCAATATCCATTGATAAGCTTTCACTATTTTCAAGTTTTTGAACATCTTCAGTTGTAAGTGATTCAAGTTTAGTTGCAAATTCTTTTATGTTACTTCCAAAAACCTTACCAACTTCTTTGAAGTTAGGTTTAACGAAGTAATTCATATATTTACTTAAGTCGTTTTCAAATACTACTTCTTTAACATTTAATTCTTCTTTAATTAGATCTACTAAATCATTTAGTATATCTTTATTTTTACCATCTAGTACTACTTCACTAATTGGTTGACGTACTTTAACTTTATTTTCCTCACGTACATTTCTACCTAGTGATATTAAATTTCTAACTAAATCCATTTTTTCTTCTAGTTTTTCATCAATTAATGATTCATTAGCTACAGGATAATCAGCTAAATGAACTGATTCTTCATTAGTTAAATCTTTATATATTTCTTCAGTAGTAAATGGTATAACTGGAGCACATAGCTTACATAAACCAGTTAATACCTCATATGTAGTTATATATACACTCTTTTTAGAGTTATCAAGCTCTGATGACCAGAATCTATTTCTATTACGTCTTATATACCAGTTTGATAAATCTTCTGATACAAAGTTAGTTATTTCTTTAACAACTATATTTAAATCAAATTTTTCAAATGCATCAGTAACTGTTTTTATTAATTTATTATATTTAGATAATAACCACTTATCTATTTCTTCTCTATCTTCTACAGCTACATTGCATTCTTTTATGTTAATGTTGTCTGTATTTGCATACATTTCGAAGAATGAATAAGTATTTTTAAGTGGATTAAAGAATTTAGAATGTACTTCTTTTAATCCTTCTTCATCAAATTTAATTGGAGTCCAAGTTGGAGATACATATGGTAAATACCATCTTACTGTATCAGCTCCGTATTTTTGCATAATGCTAAATGGTTCAACTGCATTTCCTTTTGATTTATGCATTTTTTGTCCGTTCTTATCAAGAAGTAATTCGTTAACTAATACATTTTTATATGGACTTTTTCCTGTAATAAATACACTTATTACAAGTAGTGCATAGAACCATCCACGAGTTTGGTCGATACCTTCAGCAATAAAGTCTGCAGGAAATTGTTCTTCCCATAATTCTTTATTTTCAAATGGGTAATGATATTGACTAAATGGCATTGAACCTGAATCAAACCAACAGTCGATTACTTCAGATGCTCTAGTCATTTCTTTACCACAGTTTGGACACTTAATGTGAATATCATCTACATATGGTCTATGTAAATCAATAGTTTTTGGATCAACCTCTTCAATAGCTTTTGATGCAAGTTCTTCTCTTGAACCGATCATTTCAGTATGTCCACAATCACATTTCCATAAAGGAAGTGGTGTGCCCCAATATCTATTTCTAGATATTGCCCAGTCATTCATATTTTCAAGCCAGTTACCAAATCTTTTTTCTCCCACAAATGATGGGAACCAGTTAACTGTTTTATTTGCTTCAATAATTTTATCTTGAAGTTTAGTAACTTCTAGATAATATGAAGGTCTTGAATAATATACTAGTGGGCTATCGCATCTCCAGCAATGGGGATAGTCATGAACCATTTTTTGTTTTTTAAATAACTTATCATTTTCAGCTAAATATTTAACAACTTCAAGGTCTGCTTCAAAGATATTCATACCCTTCCATAAACCATCAGTATATACTGCATCTTCTCCAACTGGATTAACATATGGAAGTTTATAGTTTTTACCTACTTTAGCATCATCTTCACCAAATGCTGGTGCTATATGAACTATTCCTGTACCATCAGACATTGTTACGTATTCATCGCATGTAACAAAGAATGCTTTACCTGGAACTTCTAAGCTAGGTATTAATTGTTCGTATTCTTTATATTCTAGATCTTTACCTTTATATGTTTCTAATACTTCGTATTCATCACCTAAAACACTATTAACAAGTGCTTTAGCTAAAATGAAGTTGTATCCCTTTGATGAAACTTTAACATATTCTTCATTTGGATTAACACATAAAGCAACGTTAGATATCAAAGTCCATGGAGTTGTTGTCCATACTAAGAAGTATGAATCTTCTTCTTTTAATTTAAATGGAACGATTACAGTATTTGCTGTAACTTCCTTATATCCTTGTGCAACTTCATGAGATGCAAGTCCTGTACCACATCTTGGGCACCATGGCATTATTTTTACACCTTCATAAAATAGTCCTTCATCAAAGAATTTCTTTAAAATCCACCATTCTGTTTCAATGTAGTCATTATCATAAGTAATATATCTATTATCTAGATCAATAAATTGACCCATTTCCTCAGTTAATCTTCTAAAAGCATTTTCGTTTTCCCAAACGCTTTCACGACATTTTTCATTAAATTCTTTAATTCCGTATTTTTCAATATCAGTTTTTCCTGAGAATCCAAGATTTTTTTCTACATTAACTTCAACTGGAAGTCCATGAGTGTCCCATCCTACTTTTCTTAATACTCTTTTACCTTTCATTGTTTGATATTTACAAAAAGAGTCTTTTAAGAATTTGGCAACCATGTGATGAAGTCCTGGATTACCATTTGCTGTTGCAGGTCCATCATAGAAAACCCAGTTATCACTATTTTTTCTATTATCGATAGTTCTGTTTAAAATGTCTTGTTTTTTCCATTCTTCAAGAATATTTTTTTCAACTTCACAAACAGCTCTTTTATCTAGTTCTTTAAACATTTAAATCATCCTTTCTTTCCTTTAAAAAAACCACAGTATTATCATGCTAAGGAGCATGATAATTCTGCGGTACCATCCTTAATTATACTTAATTACATTCTAACGAATATTAATGCGTTTATATCCGGAATAACTTAATAGTATTATTTAATACGTTCAGAAATTCAGCTCCCAAGTGATTTTCATTTATATTTCTTTAATTAAACTTGCACCAAAATGTTTAACTCTCTTTTAAATACTTTAATAAATTACTCTTCTTGATCAGTGCTTTTCAGGGAATAATATAGCATATTTTAATTCAAAAATCAATAATATGCTTAGTACATATAATGTAAATAATTTTATAGTATTTCTAAACATCTTTATATTATATATGATAATATTATATTAATAATAAGGGTGTGAAAATATGAATTTAAATATTTTTAGAGCTTATGATGTTAGAGGTATATATCCTAGCGAAATAAATGAACAAGTAGCTTATAGATTTGGACAAGCTTATGGATCTTATATTAAAGAAAAATGTAATCAAACATCATGCATAGTTTCTCATGATAATAGATTATCATCAGAATCACTTAATAACGAATTAATAAAAGGTATATTATCAACTGGCTGTAATGTATACGATTATGGATTAATTACTACTCCTATGCATTATTATGCTAGATATATTGAACACTTATTTGGTGTTATGGTAACAGCCAGTCATAATCCTAAAGATGACAATGGTTTTAAATTCTCTTTAGATTTTATTGCTAATGCTAGAGGTGAAATGATTGAAGATTTTAAAAACTATTATGTTGCGGGAAACTTTATAACTGGTACTGGTAATTTATATCATAAAGATATATTTGATAAATATATTAAATATATGGTTGATAATACAAAAATATCTAGTTATAAACCAAAGATAGTTTTAGATTTAGGAAATGGTACTACAAGTGTTATAGCTAAAAGAGCTTTTGAAGCTCTTAACTATAAACCAATTATAATTAATGGTGAATCTGATGGTAATTTTCCTAATCATCATCCAGATCCATCTGTTCCTGAAAATATGCAAATGCTTATAAAAGCAGTTAAAGATAATAAAGCTGATGTCGGATTTGCTTTTGATGGTGATGGAGATAGAATTGGCGTTGTAGATGAAAAAGGTAATATTGTTACAACAGAAGAATACATGATAATGATTATTAGAAGTTTAATCAATAAAACTTATAGTAATACATTCATTTATGATATTAAATGTTCTAGTTCTCTTAGAGATGAAATTATAAAGCTTGGTGGTACTCCACTTGAATATAGAACTGGTGCAAGTTATACAGAGGCTAAAACAAAAGAAGAAAATTTAGCATTTGGTGGTGAATATTCAGGACATATATTCTTTAGAGATAGAGATGCTTGCAATGGTAGCGCTATATATGCTGCACTTAGACTTGTTGAAATACTTGCGTTAGATAAAACAAAAAGTTTATCTAAACATTTAAAAGATATTAAACGTTATGAAATCACACCTGAAATCAAATATAACGTAGGTGATGATAAAAAGTTTATTGTTGTTGAAAAAATCAAAGAATATGCTCATATTCACAAATATTTCACTAACGAAATTGATGGTGTTAAAATCATCTTCACTAATGGATGGGCATTAGTTAGGGCAAGTAATACCGGACCTAATATTACTGTTAGATGTGAAGCTGAAAATAAAAAAGATTTAGATAAACTTAGAAGTAATATAGATAATCTAATAAATTATTATAAAAACAACTAGAAGAAATTATCTTCTAGTTGTTTTTATTTAATTATACTTTCAAGCGCTAGTGTAATCATATCATTAAGTTTTAATTGTCTATCTTCTATAGTAAGTACTACATCAGAATATTTAGAGTCTACTACTGTTGCAATTACAGCTGCTTCTTTGTGGAAATGATTTGCAACATGTAATAGTCCAAATCCTTCCATTTCTTCAATTAATAATTCTATATGTTTTGGAACTCTATTTAATATAGCATCAATATCGATGTAAGGTCCAAATACATCACATGTTAAAATAGTTCCTTCTTGAATTTTTAGGCCTATTTCTTTTGCAGTTCTAGATATAACTGAATTTAAATTTTTACAACCATCTACTACATTCTTTTCATATCCATTAAAAGAATATGCAAAATTTGATTCACTATATGCATCTTTAGCTAAGATTACATCTTTTAACTTAGCTTCTTTTGATACAGCACCAGCAGTACCAATTCTTATTATTTTATCTACATCAAAGAAGTGAAATAATTCAAATGAATATATACCGATTGATGGCATTCCCATACCAGAACCCATTACAGTTATCTTTTTGCCTTTATATGTTCCTGTAAAACCAAGCATATTTCTAACACATGTTACTTCTTTAGCGTTATCTAAAAAGTTTTCTGCTATATATTTAGCTCTTAGTGGATCACCAGGCATAATAACAAGATTAGATATATCACTTTTATTTTCAACTTTGATATGAATTGGGTTTTCTCCAATAAACATACTTTTCACTCCCTTTATATTCTTTATATACTATAAAATTAACATAATTTAATATATTTATCAATCTATTAAGTTAAGAAAAAGCATTAGTTTACTAATGCTTATTCATTAACTAAATTAATAACTAATACATCTTCGGGTTTAATTTCAGCACCCTCTGGAATACTAACTGAATCTACTTTTCCATATCCGTTGATCTCATATTTTAAGTTTAACATTTTAGCAAGTGATACCACTTCACTACTTGTTAGTCTATATGTATTTGGCATTAGATATGGTTTTTTATTTGTAAGCAAGAATACTTTTTCACCTTTAATTACTTTTACGTTTTTATCAGGAGATTGATCAATAATCTTATCTCCATAACCAATAACAATAGGTTCTAATCCTTGATTTTTTAAATTCTCAACGGTTTTTTCAGTATTCTTATTTGTATAACTATCAAGTTTAACAACTTTTGTAGTTATTTTTTCTTCTTCAGTTTTGTAGTTTATATTTGCATAATTCGCAATTTCTTCTACAGCTTTTGTAACACAATTAGCTAAATCCTTAGTAGTTCCTACCATCTTCTTGGCTGATACATAAATTATATATTTAGGATTTTCTTCTGGGAATATACCAGCAAAGCTCTTAATATAATCATATTCACCATGTTGGTATCCACCTTTTGGATCGGCTATTTGAGCTGTTCCTGTTTTACCTATTAATGATACATTTTTAGGTTGCCAATAATCAGATAAACCTTCATATACAACGTTGTGTAATAAAGTATTCATGTATTTAATATTTTTACTTGATGCAACGTCCCTAACTACTGTTCTTTTACCTTTATATATTACTTTGCCTTCATTATCAGTAATATGATCAATTAAATATGGTTTAATCATTGTTCCATTATTAGTTAAAATACTATATGCTTGTAAGTTTTGAATAGGTGTTGTTGTAATACCTTGACCAAACGATGCATTAGCAAGTTCTGATTTGTAAGTGAAACTAAGTTTACCATTTACTTCACCAGGTAACTCTATACCTACTTTTTGTCCAAATCCTGCTTTTTGATAGAATGTTTTAAGTTTTGATACTCCTAGTTGTAAACCAAGATTTGTTGCAGCTACATTTGATGAATAAGCAAAACCTGTATCAAAATTAATAATACCCCAACCTTTATTATTAAAGTCTCTGATTGTTACATCTGCCACTTCAATTTTACCTGATTCAAATGTTTTAGAACCATCATATATTCCCTCTTCTAATGCGGCTAAAAATGAGAATGTTTTCATTGTTGAACCTGGTTCATATTGATATGAAATAAGCGGGTTTAAATATGATGAAATGGTATCAAGTTCATTAGGATTAAATGTTGGTGATGATGCTGATGCAACTATTGCTCCAGTATTAGCATCCATTACAGAGAATGTTACCCACTCTACTTCTCTTTCATTAATTAAGTTTTTAACTGCTTTTTCTACGATAATTTGAATATTATTATCAATAGTTAAATAAATATTTTGTCCATCAATAGGATCTTCTGTAATTGATGGTGTATTTGGTATTTGATATCCATATAAATCTTTTTGATAAATCTTTTTACCATTAGTACCTTCTAATTTTTTGTTATAAGATTCTTCAATACCCATTTCACCAATAATTTTTCCATCATCATTATTTTTAGCATAACCTATAATATATGATGCAAAAGAACCCATTTTATAAAATCTCTTAGTACTTACGATAAAATCTATTCCAGGTAAATCTAAAGCTTCTATTTCTGATTTTTTAAGTTCTGATAAGTTTTTACCTTTAGTACCAAATTCTACTTGGTATTTATCTTTATTTAATTGTTTTAAGATTTGCTCTTTTTCTATTCCTAAATGTTCAGATAAAACCTGTGCTGTATATTCTTTATCTACAACATGTTTAGGTTTTTTCGGATCTTCAGTTCTTGATTCAGAAAGATAAGCAATAATTGTATATGAGTTAACACTTTGTGCTAAAACTTCGCCATTAACATCATATATAGTTCCTCTTTTAGCGTATAAAATATCCTCTTGAGTATTTCTATTATCAGCAAATTTTTTTATATCTATTCCATCAACTTTACTTGCTAAGCTGATATAACAGACTTTTAAAATAATAGCGCAAAATAAAAAAAGAACAATTACGTTAATTATTGATGGTCTTCTTAACGTTATTCTTCTTTTTTTCATTTTTACTCACCTTATTCTGATACTGTTTTAATATTATCATTATTATAAGATAATCCAAGCTCATTTGCAATATTTTCAATATTTTCAAGTGAAGCTAGTTCGCTTATTTTCATTGATAAGCTTTCATTGTATCTTTGTTGTTTTGTAATATCTTTTTTAAGTTTTTCAACTTTTATATTACTTTCAGATAAAATAGCTTGAGTACATACTTTAGCAACTGGAATAGCTACTACTAGTAGAGCTAAAAGTAAATACATGAACTTTTCACCTTTTAAGAATTTTACTTTTTTTCCAGTCTTTCTCATACTATTAAATCCTTTCTATTATTCTTAACTTTGCACTTTTACTTCTTGAATTTTCTTTAAGTTCTTTATCACTTGGTAAAAGTGGTTTTTTATTTATTAGTTTTATTTTTGGTTTGTATTCATCTGGGATGTCTGGCATTCCTTTAAATATTTGATCAACTTCGCTATATTTTTTAAATATCTTTTTTACAATTCTATCTTCAAGTGAGTGGAAAGTTATAACTGATATTCTTCCACCTTTGTTTAAAAGTTCTATGGCATCTGGAAGAACAGTTTCTAAAACTTTTAACTCATCATTTACTTCAATTCTTATTGCTTGAAAGATTTCTCTTTCTGGATGCTTTTTAAAAAAGTAATTAGCACCAACACTAGATTTAATAATTTCAACAAGCTCTGTTGTGGTTTCAATTGGTTTTGTTTTTCTTGAATCAACTATTTTTCTAGCAATAAGACTACTTTCTTTTTCCTCCCCGTATTCATAGAAGATTTTAGTTAGTTCATCTTTAGAATAATTATTGACTACGTCATAAGCTGTTTTCTTTTGCTCTTTATTCATACGCATATCAAGTCTTGCGTCATTCATAAAGGAAAAACCTCTTGATGCATCATCAATTTGGGGGCTAGAAAGTCCAAGGTCAAAGATTATACCATCAACCTTGCTAATATTTTCTTCCTCTAATTTAGATTTTAGATTCTGAAAGTTGGAATGAATTATTTTGTAATTTAAAGATATTTCACTTAATTTTTGATCAGAATATGTAATAGCTTCCATATCCTGATCAAAGGCGAATAGAAAACCCCTTTTTACTCGCTTTAATATTTCAGAACTATGTCCTGCATAACCCAAGGTTGCATCAACATAGATTCCATCATCTTTAATATTTAAGCCTTCAATGGCTTCGGATAACATAACACTGTAATGCATTAGAAATCCAACTCATTAAATAGATTTTCAGCAATATCTTCTAGTTTCTCACTGTTTTCTTCGAAGAAACTATCCCAATTTGCTTTTCCCCAAATTTCTAAACGGTCGTTAGCGCCGATTATAACGCATTCCTTCGCTAAATCGGCGTAACTAACCAATGGGGAGGTAATATTAATTCGACCTTGTCGATCAAACTCACACTCAGCAGCTCCAGAGAAAAATGATCTAATGAAAGTACGTGCATCTTTCTTTGTAAATGGTAATTGTTTTAATTTGGAAACCATATTATTCCATTCAGTCATTGAATATGCATATAAGCATTTTTCAAGACCGCGCGTAATAATGAAACGTTCTCCAAGTTCAAGTCTAAACTTGTTAGGTATTACAAGTCGTCCTTTTTCATCGATGTTATGATGAAATTCCCCCATGAACATTGAAATCCCCCACTTTCTTCCACTATCTGCCACTGTCTACCATTATGATACTAAAAAAGAGTCTTCGTGTCTAGTGTTTTTTGTAAAAAAAGACATAAAAAAAAGAAACTTTACAACTGGTGTAAAGTTTCTAAAAAACACTAATTATTTTTCTTCTTTTTCTACTTTAACTACTTCAACATTTTTATAATATCCACATTTTGGACAAGCTCTATGAGGTCTAATTGTAGCACCGCATTTTGCACAAGTTGTTAAAGCTCCTACTTCTTTCTTTAAATGAGTTCTTCTCATTCTTTTTTTAGTTTTACTAGTTCTTCTAAAAGGTACTGCCATCTTGTCTCACTCCTTCCCTTCTTCAAGTAGCTTACTTAGTTCAGCTAGCCTTGGATCAATATTTTCTTTATTTTCTTCATTTATAAGCTCCCAACCTTCTCCTGAAAGATGAGCATCTTTTTCTTTCGTTATTGAAATCGGAACTTCCAATACAATATTTTGCCATAAAATAGGCATAATATCAAGTGTATTTTTACTTTTTTGGTAATATTCCTTTATTTCTTCATTATTTTCATTTATTATTTCATTTAAATTAAATTCATATGGATATTCAATTTCATCAAGTGTAATTGAATCTTCTAAAATCATTACACCTTTTACGTTTAAATCTAATTCTATTTCATCAGATATATTATAAAATATTC
>JAILQR010000008.1 GCA_024698845.1 Bacilli bacterium
ATAAATATCATTATTTATTTTTTCTAATTTAGTTACTTTAAGTAATATTGATCTTATATAACCTTCGAATAATTTTCTTGAAGTTTTTTCTTTATCAAAATCATAATAAAGTGAATCAAAATAATCTAGCATTGTTTTAAGTTCAAATACAGAATCTTCAATATTTAAAACATTTAATTTTTGGAATATATCAGATATTTTTTTATTAGCTTCTTTAACATTATGATCAATATTTAAGTAATCAATGTTATATCCTTCTTTGGTAAGTTTATCAGATATTTGAACAATATCCTCAATCTTTTTAGGAATAGCTGTTTTACCAAGCATTACGATAACCGGAGCTTCTTCAATAACTTCTTTTAAGTTACCAACAGTAGATCCTATAGCTTTCACTATTTTACCAACTTCAGTGTAAGCATTTTGATCCATTGCCATTTCAAATGTTTGGAATAATTTATCTACATTTTCAAATTGTAATTCAAGTGGTTTAGCAACAAGTTCATAATCATTTTTGTTACTATTATATTTATTAACTACTTCTCTATACTCAGATTTAAGCTTTATGATAGCTTCTCTATTTCTTTCTTCACTTGATGTAATTTCTTTAATTTCATCTAGTAAGAAATTAGTTTTTGTTTTCAAATATGTAATTTCAAGTTCACAATCAGTGATACCTTCTTTTAAATTATCATATTCTTTTTTTGCATAAAACTCTTCAAGTTTAATTAATTTATCAGTAATTTTTGGAAGTTCATCATCTTTGATTTTTTTGAATCTTTCTTGCCAATTTTTAAACTTTTCTTTTAATAAATCGTTATTAATTAAACCTTCAACTTTATTTAATTCAGCAAGGATTTGGGCAGAAATAATAAGGTTTTTATCCCTTTCTAGAACACTAAGTTCATCAGAGAATTTTTTTCTTCTATTTCTATTAATTAAAACAATAATAACTATTATTATAATTAGACCAATTAATATATAAGAACTAAGTAATAATGCATGTGTTCCTTTTCCCATATATAATCCCTTACCTTCTATATTCCTTATTTTAACATACAAGAAAAAAATATTCTATAAATAAACTATAAAAATGACCAAATATTTTTTATATTAATTTTATTAAACTAATATTTTTCTTGATAAATATAGGGGAAAATATATGTAAATATTTGACTTTTAACGAATATATTGTATAATATTAATGCAATTACGTTTGGCAGCGTTATTTGTAAAAATTAATGTGTTTATTTCTTACATTAGTAAGTAATTTAGTAATTAGGACTGCCCTAAGGAAAAATTAATAATAAACTCCCTAATTTATTACAATTAACAAACCCTTAAGTTATGTGCGAATATAATGAAAGGAGAATTATAAATATGGCAAGATATACTGGACCTGCTTATAAAAAAGCTCGTCGTTTAGGTTTTTCACTTTTAGAAAATGGTAAAGAACTTGCAAAAAGACCTTATGCTCCAGGACAACATGGAACAGACAGACGTCGTAAACTTTCTGAGTATGGTATTCAATTACAAGAAAAACAAAAAGTTAGACTTATGTATGGTTTAAATGAAAAACAATTCCGTAGAACTTTTGAAAAAGCTCAAAAGATGAGCGGTATTGCTGGTGAAAACTTACTTCGTTTACTAGAAAGTCGTTTAGATAACGTTGTTTATCGTATGGGACTTGCTAATACTCGTCGTGGTGCTCGTCAAGTTGTTAACCATGGACATATTTTAGTTAATGGAATTAAAGTTAACATTCCTTCATACCAAGTTAAACCTGGTGATGTTGTAAGTGTTAAAGAAAATTCACTTGACCATCAAGCAATTAAAGCTGCTTTAGAAGCTAATACTACTAAACCAGCATTCGTTGAATTTGATGCTAAGAAAATGTCAGGTACTTATGTTAGATATCCTGATAGATCTGAATTAAGTCAAGAAATTAACGAATCATTAATCGTTGAATTCTACAACAGATAATAAATAAAAAGAACAATTAGAAATCTAATTGTTCTTTTTTTTGCTAGGAATTAATTCAGCTTCTATACAATTGTCTAGATCAAGCATTTTATAAATCTTTTCAATTTTAGTTTTTTTCATTTTAAGGACTTTTTCTAATCTAATATTTTCTATATTACCTTGGAAAACTAGTAAATCAATAAATAGATTTGCAACAGCATATACATTATCATATTTTAAAATATTA
>JAILQR010000015.1 GCA_024698845.1 Bacilli bacterium
TTAATTTAAACTCTTCTTTCATAGTAACCTCAAATTAAAAAATATAATAAATTAATAGATATTATACCAGTTAATGTATGGACAATATTTATAATTGCTGTTTTCGGTATACCTGGTATAATATCTATTAATTTATTATATTTTTTTATTTGAGGTTACTATGAAAGAAGAGTTTAAATTAAAAGATATATATGATAAATACCGTGAGAATAAAAATTCTCACGTTTATTTAGTTGAAACAAACTCTGTTGAAAACGCACTTAGTGATATAAAAGAATTTATAATCAGAGTAAATGATGATAGTATTAAACCACTTGTTGAGTCTGAATCATTACCAACAATGTTTATACTTAAACCTCAAAAACAAGAAATATTATCTCAAGATGTTGCTGTGCTGGTTAATTCATTACAAAAGATACCTGTAATTACTAAAGAAAATTATTATATTGTTTGTGAAGCTGAAAAATTAAATACTAAGTCTGGTAATTCGATGCTAAAAATAATTGAAGAACCAGTTACTGATTCAATAGGTTTCTTTGTTTGTAATTCAGCAGATGAGGTTTTATCAACAATTCAAAGTAGAGCTCAGTTTGTAAAAATTAATTATGATGTAATAAAAGAGTATGACAACGAATTACTTGATGATGTTCATGAGTATATTGAAAAAATTCTAAATAAAGATTCTCTACTAATTAATAAAAAAATTGTTGATAAGTACAAAGATATAAACAATATATTACTTTTTGTAGAGTGTATGATAAGTGAGCTAGAGAAAAGAATAAAATCTTCTAAAAGTTTTGATATAATAAAACATGAAAGTTTAATTATAAAAAAACTTTATGAATTAGAGTCAAAGATAAAAAATAATGGTAATATTAATCTTATTTTAGATAAATTTGTTATAGAAGTAGGTAGATTGTAATGAAAATATATGGTTTAGCATTTCATAGTAACGGAAAAGTATATAATTTCAAAAGCGAAGAATCATTTAATAGAGATGATCTTGTAGTTGTAGAATCTGATAAAGGTGTACAAGCTGCAAAGGTAGTTTTTATTAAAGACGTTACTGATGATATTAATATTTCTGAAATAAAACCAATCTTAAGAAAAGTTACTGATGAAGATTATAAAAAATACATGTCTAATCTAAAAGATTCAAAACAAGTTTTAGAAAAAGCTAAGGAGATTGTTACATCTCTTAGTTTGGACATGAGATTGCTTTCTGCTAACTATACTCTTGATAAGGAAGTTCTTTTAATTAATTTTATTGCAGATGATAGAATTGATTTTAGAGAGTTAGCAAAAAAGCTAGCTTCATTATATAAAACAAGAATAGAATTACATCAAGTAGGTGCTCGAGATAAAGCAAAAGAAGTATCTGGAATAGGTAAATGTGGTCAACAATTGTGTTGTAGTAGATTTTTAAATCAAATAAACTCTGTATCAATGAATATGGCAAAAAATCAAAATCTTGCCTTGAATCCATCAAAAATTAATGGCGCATGTGGTAGATTATTATGTTGTTTATCTTATGAAGACGATGTTTATACATGTTTATCTAAGGGAATGCCTAAAGTTGGTCAAAAAAGAAAATACAATAATAAAGAAGGAGTAGTTACTTCTATTGATATTTTAAACAGAAAGTATGTAATTACAGTTGATGAAGAAAGATTTGAGGTTAGTTTAGATGAGTAGTGAACTTAATGATTTATATGATTATGTTCCATTAAAGATTTATCAAAATGATAATTACTTCAAATTTTCGCTTGATTCTGTTTTACTAGCAGAATATGTTAAAAATCCAAATCAAAAAAAACACATTTTAGAATTATGTGCAGGAAATTGTGCAGTGTCGATGATTCTATCAACGAAAACTAATTCCAAAATTACAGCAGTAGAGGTTCAAGACGAGATATATTCTCTTGGTTGTAAATCTATTGAATATAATAAACTTGAAAACCAAATAGTATATGTTAAATCAGATATAAAAGACATAAAAAACTATTTCCCGGGAAATAATTTTGACGTAATAGTGTGCAATCCACCTTATTTTGCAACAAAATCAACAAATTTGGTTAATGATGATAAGGTAAAAGCTATTGCTCGTCACGAAGTGTTGATTAATTTGGAGGATATTATTCAGTTATCTTCTTCAATGCTTGGTATCGATGGAGAGTTATATTTAGTTCATAGATCTGAGAGACTTGATGAAATTATATATTATTGTAGAAAATATAATATAAATGTTAAAAATATTCAATTTATTACTACAAAAAAAGACGATATTCCTAAATTAGTATTAATTAGGGCTGTTAAAAATAGTAGAAATGGTGTTAAAATAGCTCCAGCTCTTTGCATTAGTGAGCTAAAAACATTTAAAAATATATTTTGGAAGGAGTGATATCATGAAATTAGTTGTTGGACTTGGTAATCCAGGAAAAGAATATGAATTAACAAGACATAATGCCGGTTTTATAATTGTAGATAACTACCTTGGAAATGTTACATGGAAAGAATTTCATAATGCCATGGTTCATGAAAAAGTTATTGATGGAGAAAAAGTTTTATTTGTTAAACCATTAACTTTTATGAATAATTCCGGAGATGCAATTAAGAGTATTATTAATTTTTACAAGTTATCAACAGACGATCTGCTTGTAATTCAAGATGATATTGCCCTTGAACTAGGAAAGCACAGAATTAAATATGAAAGTTCTGATGGTGGACATAATGGTATTAAATCAGTTATCAACAGATTAGGTACTAATAAAGTGTTAAGATTAAAAATAGGTCTCGCAAAAGAAAAAGAAATTGATACTATTTCATATGTTCTTGGAAAGCTAACAAAAAAGGAAATAGAACAATTAGAGAAAGATTCAAAGACTTATTACAATATCATTGATACTTTTATAAAATATGGTAAAGATAAGGTAATAGAGATGTAATATGGATAAGATATTTGAACTATTAAATTACAAATCTGAAAAATCTATATCCGGCTTAACAAATGAGTTAAGCGTTTTTTGCGTTTTAAATAAGTATAGAAATACCAAAGGAAATATATTAGTAGTTACAAATACAATATATGAAGCTAATAGTTTATACAAAATGCTTTTAAATTATACTAATTCTGTCAGTTTATTCCCAATGGATGATTTCATTACATCTGTTGCAATTGCCATATCACCTGAATTTAAGGCAGTTAGACTAGATGTTCTAAATTCCAATTATAAACATCAAATTATTATTACTAACTTAATGGGATATTTAAGATATCTTCCTTCAAAAGATGTTTATAAAAAGAATATTATTAACATTTCTAAAAGTGATACATATAAAAGAGATAAACTAATAAATGAATTATCTGAACTTGGATATAGGAGAGAATCTTTAGTAACTTCAACAGGTGAATACGCAGTTAGAGGATTTATTGTTGATGTTTTTGCTATGGGTGCTAATGAACCTGTTAGAATAGAGTTTTTTGATGATGAAATAGAAAGTATAAAAACATTTGATTATGATACACAGTTATCAACAGGATACTTAGATAATGTTGTTATAACACCATTTACTGAAATTTTATCAAGTGAATATAGCTCTTTATATGATTATATAGACCCTGAATGGACTTTCTTTATTGATAAGCCACAAATAGATGCGGCGTATAAAAAATTAGAAGAAGATATTTCAGAATATTTTGAAAGAAAAAATGAAACATATCATAAATTGATGTATTCATTTAATGATATTAAATACAAAAACTATAATAATTTAAATAAATTTAATTATTCTACAGATGATATAGATTTAAATGCAAAGGAAACACCTGATTATCATGGAAGTATTGAATCATTAAAATCAGATGTTGATAAGTATCTTCTTGCTAACAAAAAAATATACTTTTGTACAAAGAATAGTGATTTAAAGAAACAATTAATCGATTTATTTGATGGTAAGGTAACTGTTGTTGCCAATGAAATAAATAAAGGATTTATTGTTGATAACTATGTAATATATTCAAGCAATGATTTAGAAAGTAAAACAAATAATAAAATAAAATTTAGGAATACATATCACTTTGGTAGAAAAATTAAATCTACTGACCAATTAGAAAAAGGTGATTACGTAGTACATTTAAGTTATGGTATATGCCAATATGTAGGAATGATTACTTTAACAAAAAATGGTATAGAAAAAGATTACTTACAATTAAATTTTGCTGGAAACGATAAGATTTATGTCCCTGTTGAAAAAATAAATAATCTATATAAATATGGTGATGCTGACGGAGCTGCACCAAAATTAAATCATTTAAATTCATCAATGTGGGCTAAAACTAAAGCTACAATTAGAAAGAAAATAAATGATATATCTGAAAAATTAATTCAATTATATAGGGAAAGAAATACGGTAAAAGCAACTCCATATAAGGATATACCTGAAGAAGACATATTTGCATCAGAGTTTGAATATGAACTTACTAAGGATCAAGCTAGAGCAGTTGATGAAATTAATAACGACCTTAGAAGTGAAAAGCCAATGGATAGATTATTATGTGGCGATGTTGGTTTTGGTAAAACTGAAGTTGCTTTTAGAGCAATGTTTAAGACAGTATACAATAATGGACAAGTATTATATTTATGTCCAACCACAATACTTTCTCATCAACAATATATAAGTGCTCTTGAAAGATTTAAAAACTATCCAATAGAAATAGCACTAGTTAATAGATTCACAACACAAAAAGAATACAAAAAGATTCTTGAGGGACTTAGTAAGGGTACTATTGATATTGTTATAGGAACACATAGATTATTAAATGAAGAAATAAAACTTAAGAATTTAGGGTTGCTTGTTATTGATGAAGAACAACGTTTTGGTGTTACGCATAAAGAAAAAATTAAAGAAGTTAAAACTAATGTTAATGTATTAACTTTATCTGCAACGCCGATACCTAGAACAATGAAGATGGCATTATCCGGAGTTAGAGATATGTCTATTATTGATACTCCTCCAGTAAATAGATATCCTATTCAAACATATGTTATTGAAGATAATGATCTGTTAGTAAAGGATGCTATATATAAAGAATTATCAAGAAATGGTCAAATATATATTTTATATAATTCAGTTGAACATATTAATAGTAGGGCAGCCATGATAAAAAAATTGGTTCCTGAAGCGAGAATATGTGTTGCTCATGGCCAAATGAATAAAACTGAACTTGAAGATATTATGTCTGATTTTATTGATTATAAATATGATATCTTATTATGTACTACGATTATTGAAACAGGTATTGATATATCGAATGCTAATACTTTAATTATTTATGATGCTGATAATTTTGGTTTAAGTCAGTTATATCAAATTAGAGGACGTGTTGGTAGAACTAATAGAATTGCATATACTTATCTACTTTATAAACCAGGCAAGATATTATCTGAAACTGCTACAAAGAGGTTAGAAGCAATTAAAGAATATACTGAACTTGGTAGTGGATATAGAATTGCTATGAAAGATTTATCCATTAGAGGAGCTGGTGATTTAATAGGTAGTGAACAAGCTGGATTTATTGATTCAGTTGGTATAAGTTTATATACTAAGTTAATATCTGAAAGCTTAAGTGGAAATACTGACGATTTACTAGAAGAAAAAGATGATAATAATAGTTTAATTAATGTAAAAACACACATTAGTGATGAATATGTTAGCGATGAAGATATAAAAATTGAAATTCATAAACTTATTAACACTGTTGTATCTAGTGAAACATTTAATAATGTTAAATCAGAACTTGAAAATAGATTTGGTAAGTTACCAGAAGATCTAGAAATATACATGTATGAAGAATGGTTTGATAGTATGGCTAAATCTTGTAATATTACTAGAGTTGTTCAAAATGATAGAGTAATAGAAATAACTTTACCTAAGAATATTTCTAAAGATATAAAAGGTGACACCTTATTCATTGAAGCTATGCAATTATCTCAAAACTTTAAATTTAAATATATGAATGAATGTATTGTTATTCAATTTTTTATTAAGAAAGATGACAAACATTTCCTATATTATATTGTTCCGCTTCTTGAAAAAATTATATAAAAAAAGATTTATAGTTAATTTTCTATAAATCTTTTTTTACATTCATCTATTAATTTTTGCGTTTCTTCAACAGTGTGAAGATTGCCAATATCTACTTCGATACCTTGAAGATGCTTATAAGTTTTAAAGAATTCCTTAATTTCTTCAATTGTATGATCTGGTAGATCACTTAGCTTTTGAATATGATCAAATCTAGGATCTGTTGCATTAACTGATATTACTTTTTCATCATTAAATCCATTATCGATGATTTCTAAGTATCCAAGAACTCTTGATTTAATTATACAACCTGGAAAAGTTGGAAAAGTTGTTAATACTAGAATATCTAGAGGATCTCCATCTCCGGCAAGTGTATTTTCTATAAATCCATATTCACATGGATAACTAACACTTGATGATAATACTCTATCAAGTTTAATTTTATGAGATATATGATCAACTTCATACTTGTTTTGTGTTCCCATAGGAATTTCAATAATTGCTTCTACTTCCATTTTCACAACTCACTTTCAAATAAAGTATAGATTTAATTAATAAAAAAAGTCAATTGATAGTATAAATACTTTACATGTTGTAACAATAACTGTAGGAGTGATTTATTTGAATGTAAATGGAATATTAAGAAGGGTAGATGAACTAGGAAGAGTAGTTATACCTGTTGAAATACGTAGAATACTTAATATTAAAGATGGTGAAAACTTAGAGTTTGTTATAAACAATGATAAGATAGAACTTAAGAAAAAATCTTGTTTTGATTATAATAAAGATTATTTTAAAGATATTTCTGATAAACTTAGTCAAATTATTATTGAAAAGTATTTTATTAGTGATAGAGAAAAGATCATATTTTCA
>JAILQR010000018.1 GCA_024698845.1 Bacilli bacterium
TGATATTTATAAAAGATTAGATGATATCAAATATAGTTATGATTTAGATGAATCTGATGCTGAAGTAATAGAAGGTATTAGAGAAGAATTAATAGATATTAGAACTAGTTATGATCGAATCATAAGCATGCATCGAAATCATACATTTGCATTCTCTAGATTAAATAAGGAAATGGAAATCATTAATAATAAACTTACAAAAACAGAAGAGAAGTTAGAAATAACTTTAAAAACATTAAGTAGTTTAAAAGATGATGAGCTAAGAGCTAGAGATCAATTAGAAGAAATAAAAGATATCTTAGTACAAACAAAAAATAAAGCTAAAAGTTATAAACTTCCTGTAGTTCCTAAAAACTACTATGTAGAATTATCTGAAGCACAAATGGCTATTAATGAGATGGTTAAAGAGTTAGATAAAAGACCAATATCTATTAAAATATTAAATATGAGAGTAGACACAGCAAGAGATTTAGTTTTAAAAGTATATAATACTATAAATGAAACTGTAAAAACTGCTAAGATGGCAGAACAAGCAATTGTTTATGGAAATAGATACAGACCAGTTAATAAAGAAGTAGAATTCGGTCTATCTAAAGCTGAATCTTTATTTGAAAAGGGAAGCTTTAAAACAAGCTTAGAACAAGCAATTATGGCTATTAACATAGTTGAACCTGGAATTCATGAAAGATTAATAAATGAATATAAAGAAAGCATCTAAAAAGATGCTTTTTTCATTTATAAAAAAAATATTGCTTTTTTAGACAAAAAGTACTAAAATATTCCAAATTCGAGGTGATATTATGAGCAATACAGTTGTGTTCGATTATGATGCAAAACTTAGTGAACTTATAGAACATCACCCAGGCCTTAATGAAAGAGCAATGATAGTTAAGGCTTTTAACTATGCAATTAAATGTCATGAAGGTCAACTTCGAAAAAATGGTGAAGCTTTTGATACACACCCAATAAATGTGGCTTGTATATTAAATCAATATAGAGCTGATTATGAAACAATATGTGCTGCATTACTTCATGATACTATCGAAGATTGCCCTGGTATAACTCACAAAACAATTACAGAAGAATTTAGTGAAACCATCGCTGATTTAGTTGAAGGTGTAACTAAAATATCATCTAAAAAATTAGATGATAAAGAACTTCTTAAAATAAAAACTATAAATAAACTTTTATTAACACTAGATAAAGATCCAAGAATTATTATAATTAAACTTGCAGATAGACTTCATAACATGCAAACAATACATGGACATAATAATCCTAAAAAAGAAGTTGAAAAATCAAGAGAAACACAAGATATATACATTCCTCTCGCATCACTACTTTGTATGTATGAATTAAAAGAAGCTTTAGAAGACTTATCTTTTGAAGTTTTAAATCATGAATCATATGAAGAACTTGATGCTGAAAGACATAACATATTTGGAAGAATAGAGAATTTCTATGGTCCATCAATATTTTCTTATCTTATGGGAGATAGAAACAATAATATAGAATCTATTTTTGATTATTTATCTAAAAAAGGTATTAATGTTGTATCAGTTAAAAATCAATTTAAAAATGTTTATGGTATATCAAAAGGACTAGTTAAAAATCATACAAAAGATATTATGGACTTAAACGATATTATTACATTTAAAATCGTAGTATCTACTGAAAAAGAAGTATATGATACATACTTTGAATTATGTAATTTATTTAGATGTTTAGAAGATAAAAACTATGTATCTGATCCTAAATATAATTTCTATCAAGCAATGCATATGCAAAATAGAATTGTTATAGATGGAAAATCATACGTAGTTAAATTTATTATAAGAACTCCAGACATGGAATTAAGAGCATCAGATGGTATAGCATCATTTTGGAATTATGATGAAACTAAACCAGAAGAAGCAAAAAATTTAATGCTTAATGCTCTTAGAAGTTTTCCATTCTTTCCAGATTTACAAGAAACTTGCCTAAAAAAGGAAAGAGGTATAATTCCTGATATGGAATTTAATCATGCACTTAATAATTTAGTGTTCGCAAGTAAAATAAATATTAACTTAGAAAACTTCGAAAAATTTGAAATATATGATGGTTGTACGGTTAAAGATTTAGTTACTAAACTTTACTCATCAGCTGTAGGTAATGGTGTTGAATACTATGTAAATGGTATAAGACAAGAATTATCATATGTCTTAAAGGATAATGATTCATTTAGAGCATACTACAAAGATGCTGATGAAAAAGTAACAAGTATACAAAGAACACGTTATGTTGAAAATAAGTAAAGAGTAATCTTTACTTTTTTTAATAGATTAGATAGTGTATAATGTTGTTATTATAAGGATGTGATAATAATGATATATTTAGATTATAGTGCAACAACTCCGGTATCATTTGAAGTACTTGACACTTTTAATAGAACTACTAAGGATTTTATAGGTAATCCTAATTCATTACATAAACTTGGAACAAAATCTCAAGAATTAATAACATCTGCAACAAAGCAAATAGCTGACATATGTAGTATTATGCCTAGAGAAGTTGTTTATACATCTTGTGCTACTGAATCAAATAATCTTGCACTAATAGGTGTAATGATGGCTAATCATCATCAAGGTAAACATTTAATTGTATCTAAACTAGAACATCCTAGTATATATAAAATATGTGATTACTTAACTTCAATAGGTTTTGAAGTAAGTTATGTTGATAATGATGAAGAGGGATTAATTAATTTTGATCATTTAAAAAAATTAGTTAGAGAAGATACAGTACTTGTATCTATATGCGCTGTTAATAGTGAAACAGGTGTAAGACAACCACTTAAAATGATTAGACAAATAATTAAAAAAGAAAATAATAATACACTTCTTCATTCAGACTTTACTCAAGCAATAGGTAAAGTACCGGTTAACTTTAATGATGTTGATTTAGCATCGCTTTCTGGTCATAAAATTTTTGCACCTAAGGGAATAGGGATGCTTTATCGAAATGAAAAAGTAAAAATTAAACCTATTATCTATGGATCTAGTAAATCAAATGAACTACATCCTGGAACACCAGCTGTAGCTTTAATAGCATCTTTTTCTAAAGCACTTAGAATTGCTATGACCGATTTAGAAAAAAAAGAAAGATTTGTATCTAGATTAAATGAAAAATTAATTAAGGAATTTAGTATTTATAAAGATATTCAAATTAACCAAACTAAATACTCAATCCCTCATATTCTAAATATAAGTTTAAATAATATTAAACCAGAAACATTTATTCATGCTATGGAAGAAAAAGAAGTATACTTAGGCACTAACACTGCATGTTCATCAGGAGATTTATCAACAAGTGTTATGGCTATTTATAACGATAAAAAAAGAGCAACATCTACAATTAGAATAAGTATTTCTCATATCACTACAAGTGATGAAATAAATCAATTTATAAATCATTTTAAAACTGTATATGAAAATTTAAATAATTTAACAACAAAAGAATAAAAATAATACCAAAATCACCTAAAGTATGAGATAATATGTCCTGTTTTAAAAAACAAATTAATAAAGAGCGTGATATATATGAAAAAAATTATCATAATTAAATATGGTGAACTTACAACTAAAAAAGCCAACATAAATTTCTTTATTAAAACTTTAAGAGAAAACATTTTAAATAC
>JAILQR010000035.1 GCA_024698845.1 Bacilli bacterium
ATTATTTTTTATAATTAAAGTATATACACTTTACTTGACAATAAAATGTTAACTATGATATATTTTATTTGTAAATAGATAAATAGAAAAGGGAAGTGCATTTAATATGAATAAATTAAATGATTTATTACAAGAACTTGGAGTATCAAAAGTTAGACTTGCTAAATACCTTGGTGTATCAAGACAAATGGTATATAACTATTTAGAACTTAATGATATTAATAAATGGCCAAAAGAAAAGAAAATTTTATTATTTAAACTTTTAAATATTACAGATGGTGATGATGATACTATTGGATCAATTACTGTTACTACTGAATATTTAATGGAAGTAGAAAACAGATTAAACCAAGGAGTTAAATCTGCATCTGATTTAGATAGTTACTTCGATTTAAAAGGATTATCTAAAGAAGAACAAAATCTTTTAATTGATATTACATATTTATTAAAAGAAAGATTATTAGATGATAAAAATAAGAAAGAAAACTTAGCGTCAACTACTTATTTATACCATTTACTTCAATCAATTGATAACGTACCAGAAATAAATTATTTCTTTGGATATATATCTAAAATAACTGGATTTATATCTCATGATGAATATAAATTTGATGAGGATAAACAATTTATCTTTGAAGGAATTTTATATTCTGCACTTAATTTATATAATACTGGTGGGGCTGCAAGAAGCAAAGTATCATCTACACATGATAAATTTGTTCAAGAAATCGAAAAAAGAAATGAAGAAAAATTCACTAGAACTCAACAACTTAACACTAATAAGGTTCAAGCTTTAAGAGAACTAGGATATGATAAAATTACTGCTGAAAACCATGAAGAAGTTATGGATAAAATAGCAGAAATTGAATCTAGACATTTATAAGATTTATAAGTAAATAAGCAACACATTTGTTTTGCTTATTTTATTTTTAAATAATATAATAATTAATATGTTTTAAAAATCACAAAAGGTAGGGGAGTTTTATGTTTATACTTGATTTAGATAAAAAAGGATTATTTAAAGGGAAAAAAACAACAATACAAGATGAATACGATATTGCACTTAATAAAATTAAAAAACATCCAAATGATAAAGAAACAGTTATGGAAGTTATTGAAAATTATCCATCACTTATTAATGAGGCTACAGAAGATATAAAAAATGATGAAGAAGTAGCACTTTTAGGTGTTAGTACTTATGGTAAGTCACTTAAATACTATCCAGATGCTATTAAGCGTAATAAGAGGGTAGTTAAAGCTGCTGTTATAAATAATGCAGAATCTTTACGTTTAGCTGATATTAATTTAAGAGAAGATGCAGTATATATAATTGAATTAATGAGAGAAAATTTTGTTGCTATAGAATTTGCAAATAGAAAAGTACAAAATCTATTTATAGAAAGTTATATTAGATCAATAGATCCTAATTTCTCATCATTTAGAGATTATCCACAAATTATATATGAACATATAAGTTATAATTATATATTAGAATCTATAGTAAGAAGAACTTGCTGTGATGCAAATAGTAAACAAGTAATATGTAATGTTATCGATAATTTTGAAAAGTATTATTTTGAACAATTAGATAATGTTCAAAGTAAAACTATTAATATTACTGAAAATATAAAAGAGGCTTTATCTGATCCAAAGAGTAGGGAAGCAAAAGAATTAAAGGAAGAGTTAAATTCTAAGCGTAGTATATATACTGTTACTATGAAAAAACAAAATGATATTGATCCTATAGTTTTAGCATCATATAAAAACAATTGTAGTTTCTGGTCTGTATTTCAAAGAAAAACTGAAGAATTAAGAAAAATATTAGAAGAAAACGAAAAAATAGAGGGTAAACAAAGAAAGAGAACTAAAGAGAACTAACACTAAGGGAAAAGTAGGGGAAGAAAATATATGATTAAACAAGAACAAATAGACATATTAAAAGAAGATGCATATAAATTATATGAATTTTCAGATAAAGATAAAGATGATGAAGAAATAGTTAAAATGGCTATGTATTATAAGAAAAGTTCTTTAGTATATGCATCACTTAGAGTACAACACTTAGATACTATAAAAGCTTATGAACGTTTACTTAGAAGCACTCAATATTG
>JAILQR010000037.1 GCA_024698845.1 Bacilli bacterium
AATTAAAAATGAAATAATTACTCTTTTTATAATTTTATAGAAACATTTATAAATAATCTTCATATAAAATTATACTTTTAATTATAATATTTATTCGTTATCTATTATTTCTCGTCTATCTTCTAAAGCTTTATTTATGGAAATCATATCCATATAATCTAAGTTCATACCAAGAGGAACACCATATTATAATCTTGTTACTTTAACATTATATTGATCAAGTACTTTTTTTAGGTAAAGCATTGTCATTTCTCCCTCAATTGAAGATTTTAAAGCAACTATTACTTCTGGACTATCTAGATTTTTAACTCTGTCTATAAGTGGTTTTATATTTAAATCATCAGGATTAATATTATCCATTGGAGATATCAATCCGCCTAATATATGATATGTTCCATTAAATGAATTACTTTTTTCAAAAGAAAATACACTTTTAAAATCTTCAAGAACACAAATTACATTTTTATCTCTTGTTTCGTCGGAACAAATTGAACAAACTTCACTATCAGAAATATTTCCACATATATTACATCTTTTTATATTTTGTTTTAATGTAGAAATCTCGTTAGAAAAATCAACTAATTTTTTCTCATCCATTTCATAAGTAGCTATAGCTAATCTTATTGCATTCTTTTCTCCAATACCTGGAAGAGATCTATAAAAGTTGATAATTTTTTCTAATCCAGCTGGATAATTCATTAGAATAATCCACCTAATGCTCCACCGCCGTAAGAACCAAGTTCTTTATCTACAGTAGCATCAACTTTTTTTAAAGCATCATTCATAGCTATTTTTATCATATCTTCTAATACTTCTAAATCATCACTATCCAAAGAAGCATCTTTTTGGATTGAAATAGAAACAATTTCTTTCTTGCCATTTATAACAACGTCAACAAGTTCAGACTTTCCTTCAAAATTCATTTTGTCTATTTCTTCTTTTTTCTTAGTTATATCTCTTTGCATCTTTTGTGCTTGAGCCATTAAACTTTGCATATTCATATTATTCATCCTCCACAATTATATCTGAATCACCAAAAACATCGTTAGCAATTTCGTATATTTTCTCTTTCACATCAATTTTTGGTTCTTCCATATATGTATATTCTTTTTTAGTTTTTATATTTTTTGTATATTCTTCAATTAGTAACTTCCACTCATTATTGTTTACGAAAACTATTTTCTTATTATCAAAACCACCAAGTTTAGATATTAAAAAAGAATTTTCGTTAAGCAAATTAGATGCTGCTTCACTATCCGCAACTAATATTACATTTGTTGGAGAAACTACTCCAACTTCAGTATCAACAAGTAATGAATATAATTCATTGTTTTCTTTTGTCTTTGAAATATATGATTCATAATTATTAACAAATTCTAATTTCAATTTTTTCTCTGCTCCAGCAAAAGAATTATTAATTCTAACTTCTATAAGCTTTTGATAATCTTCGTTGACTTCTTGTAAATTTTGATTATCAATAACATCATTGTTAACAATTTCGTCAGGTATTTGTTCATCATGAACATCCTCAATAGAATTATTTTCTACAACAGGTTCTTCTTTAGAGCTATCTTCAATAGCTTGAGTTTCGACAAATTCTATATTTTCTGATGTATCTTCTACTTTATCATGTAAATTTATTTCCTGGGAAATAATTTTATTATCTTTATTTACCGATTTTGAATCTATATTCATATTAGTTATTATAATCATTTTTATTATTTCAAAATAACTAATAGATTTTTTATTTATATCAAGTTCAAGAACTTCATTAACAATATTTTTTAAGGAATCTATATTTTCACCAAACGAATTTGTTTTAAGATCACAAATTTTATTTGATAATACAGATATAAATTTATAAACAAAAGACTTTTCACTAATACCATGTTCTATATAACTATTAAATAATGAATCAATAGTATTAACATCAGCATTTAATATAGCATTTATAAGATTATTAATACTTTCCACAGATATTATTCCAAATTGTTCTGTTAATAACTCTACAGTTATGGGTTTACTCAAAGTAACCAACTGATCAAGTATAGAAAGAGCATCTCTTAATCCACCATCAGCATAATTAGCTATTTCTTCTATTACTTCGTCAGTTAATTTAATATTTTCATTATCTAAAACATATTTTAATCTGTTGATAAGTGCTGGTTTGGAAATTTTGCTAAAAGCAAATTGTTGGCACCTTGAAAGAATAGTTAATGGTAAACTTTCTGGATTTGTAGTAGCTAGAATAAAAATTACATGAGCTGGAGGTTCCTCCAATGTTAATAAAAAAGCATTAGATGCACTATTAGTGAGCATATGTGCTTCATCAATAATATAAATTTTATATTTAGAACTATTTGGTGCTAGCTTAACATTATTTACTATTTCACGAATATCATCAACACTATTATTAGAAGCGGCATCTAATTCAATAATATCAGAACTAGAATTAAAATTTTTACAACTATTACATTCTTCACAAGGATTACCATTAACTGGATGTTCACAATTAATAGCCTTAGCAAACACCTTAGCTGTAGATGTTTTCCCAGTACCTTTAGGTCCAGAAAAAATATAAGCGTGTGATATTTTATTTGATACTATAGATTCACGTAATGTATCAGTTATATATTTCTGATCAATTATATCGTCAAAATTATGTGGCCTATATTTTCTGTATAATACTCTATAACTCATACATTTCACCTCTGTTAAATTATATCATAAATTGCTAGTGTTTATCTCTTTTTATTAAAGAAACTTTGCATAATTTCACAGTATTTTGTTTCAAAGTTTGAATCCAATTTAAGTATATTAGTTTTATTATATTCTTTCTTATTATTTGGCTTATCAAGAAGATAATAAACATTCCTTAAACGTGATTGTTTAATAATATTTTCACACATACTACATGGTTTTAAGGTAACATACATATCACAATCATATAAGAAATATGATTTTATTTTCTTATTAGCCTTTAAAATAGCATTTATTTCAGCGTGATTTATAATTTTTTTATGTTTTTGACGAGTATTAAATCCTTTAGAGATAATTTTATTATTTTTTACAATAATACATCCTACAGGAACGTCGTCATATTTTAGACTTTTTTTAGATAATTTTATAATTATATTTAAAAATCTTTCTTTCATAATAACCTCATAAAAAAAGTGCACACAAATAGGGATTGATGTGGCTGCTTTCTTCCGAATCTGACCAGGTTACAATATATTTGTTGCACGTATATAAATTAACATATATTACTTAGATTTTCAATAATAAATATATACATGTTTCACGTGGAACAATTAAATTTGAATTATATAAATAAAAAAGTTCCACGTGGAACATTGTTCTACGTGGAACATATATATTAGACTTCCTCAGTTTGTTCTTCAACAACAACTTCATTAGTAGATTCAATTGATAAGTCTTCAGTGTTTGTTTCTTCTACTTTGTCATTGTTAATAACTTCATCAGACGAACTTTCTTCAGTTTCTTCGTTATTTTCTTTTTCAACTAAACTTACTGTAGCAACTTTTTGTTCATTCTTTAAGTTGATAAGTCTAACACCTTGAGTTGCTCTTCCAAGGGTTGATACTTGATCAAGACTCATTCTCATTGTCATGCCTGAATCAGTCATAAGAATTGCATCCTCATCACCTGTGATTAGTTTAACTGCTACGATACAGCCATTCTTTTCAGTAATGTTGATAGCTTTAACACCTTTACTTCCTCGGTTGGTTTCTCTATAGTCATTAACTCTAGATTTTTTACCGTAACCGTTTTCAGTAACTATAAGTATTAAATCATCATCACTAACAACTTCCATAGATATACATTTGCTATCAGCTAAATTAATACCTCTTACTCCTGATGCTGTTCTACCCATAACTCTGATATTTTCTTCATTAAACTTAACCATACGTCCATTGTTAGATGCCATCATGATCATCTTTTGTCCGTCGGTTTGTTTAACACATAATAATTCATCATTTTCCTTCATAGTAATGGCAATTTTACCAGAAGTTCTAATGTTTTCAAATTCTGTTATGTTAGTACGTTTAATAATACCATTCTTTGTAGCGAACGCTAAATACTTAGCATCTTCACTTGTTGATACCCTTAACATACTACAAATGAATTCATCTTTATCAATTTGAAGTAAGTTGACAATAGGTAAACCTTTACCTTGTCTAGAATATTCAGGAACTTCATATCCTTTTAATCTATATACCTTACCTCTATTACTGAAGAATAGGATATAATCATGTGTTGATAAGTTAAGTAGATGTTCTACTTTGTCATCTTCATTTGTTGTCATACCTTTAATTCCAACACCGCCTCTATTTTGAGATTTATATGTTGAAGAAGGTACGCGTTTAATATATCCCTTTTCAGTTAATGAAACGATAATATTTTCTTCAGGAATTAAAGATTCATCCTCGATATAGTCTATTGCTGTCATATCAATCTTTGTTCTTCTATCATCAGCATATTTATCTTTAATTTCTTGTAATTCTTTCTTAATAATTTCTAAAATTTTAGCTTCACTACCTAGAATTTCACGTAATTGATCAATTAAAGCCATTAATTCTTTTAATTCGTTTTCAATTTTATCTCTTTCTAATCCTGTTAATCTTCTTAACTTCATTTCTAGAATAGCTTCCGCTTGAATAACAGTTAATCCAAATTTAGAAACTAAACCATTTTTAGCTTCTTCATCAGTTTTAGACCCACGAATTAGTTTAATTACTTCATCTAAATTATCTAAAGCAATCTTCAATCCTTCTAAAATGTGAACTCTTTTTTCAGCTTTATCTAAATCAAATCTACATCTTCTTATAATAATTTCTTTTTGATAATCAATATATTTAGAAATAATATCTTTTAATCCAAGAGTTTTAGGAACTCCTTGATCAAGCATTAAGAAAATCATTCCGTAATTTGTCTGAAATTGTGTATGTTTATATAAATTATTTAAAACAACTTGAGCATTTGCATCCTTTTTAAGGGTTATAGTTATTTTTACTCCGTGTTTTAAATCTGTATGATAATCTGATATTCCGTCAATAATCTTATTGTGAACAAGTTCAGCTACTTTATTTTTTAAATCAGATACATTAGTACCATATGGAACTTCATCAATAATAATTTGTTGTCTTCCATTATGTTCTTCAATGGTAGCCTTACTTCGAATAGTTATTGAACCCCTACCAGTTTCATAAGCTTTTTTAATTCCACTATTTCCTAGAATAATGCCACCTGTTGGAAAATCTGGGCCTTTAATATATTGTATTAATCCATCAACATCAATTTCTGGATTATCTATATATGCAACACATCCATCAATTACTTCTCCTAAATTGTGTGGAGGAATATTAGTAGCCATACCAACAGCAATACCCATAGTACCATTTACTAAGATATTTGGAAATCTTGATGGTAAAATAGATGGTTCTTTCTCAGATTCATCGAAGTTTGGTACAAAATCAATTGTATTTTTATTAATATCTCTTAATAATTCAAGAGAAATTTTAGATAATCTTGATTCTGTATAACGCATTGCTGCTTGTGGAGAACCTGCGATGTTACCAAAGTTTCCGTGTCCATCAACAAGCATATGTCTATAACTAAAGTCTTGTGCCATTCTAACCATAGCTTCATATATAGATGAGTCACCATGTGGATGGTATTTACCCATAACATCTCCGACAATTCTTGCTGATTTTTTATGAGGTTTATCAGGTGTATATCCAGATTCATACATTGACCATAAAATTCTTCTATGTACAGGCTTTAGACCATCTCTTAAATCTGGTAATGCACGTGCTACTATAACACTCATTGAATATTCTAGAAAGGAAGTTTCTATTTCATTAACAATATTATTTTCTTGTAATCTATCTCTATTGTGATCCATTGTTTAACCCTCCTAAATATCTAGATTTTCTACGTATACTGCGTTTTCTTCAATAAATTGACGTCTTGGTTCTACTTCTTCACCCATTAATTTAGAGAAAGCAGCATCAGCTTCAATAGCATCATCTACTGTGATTTTTCTTAAAATACGTTTATTAATATCCATTGTTGTTTCGTTAAGTTCTTCAGCATCCATTTCACCTAAACCTTTCATACGTAAAATATCGTATTTAGTGTTTTCATTAAGTGTTTTAAGATACTCATCTCTTTCTTCCTCATTTAAAACATATTTAATTGTTTTACCATGTTTTATACAGAATAGAGGTGGTTGTGCGGCATATACATGCCCTTGTTCAACTATAGGTCTAAAGAATCTATAGAATAATGTTAATAATAATACTCTAATATGAGACCCATCGACATCGGCATCGGTCATGATAATTATTTTATTATATCTTAATTTAGATATATCAAATTCTTGCCCAATTCCTGTACCGAATGCAGTAATTATAGTTCTTATTTCATCATTAGATAAAGCTTTATCTAATCTAGCTTTTTCAACGTTTAAAATTTTACCTTTTAAAGGAAGAATTGCTTGATGTAGTGAATCTCTACCTTTTACAGCAGATCCTCCGGCAGAATCTCCTTCGACGATGAATATTTCACATTGTGAAGGGTCTTTTTCCTTACAATCTTCAAGTTTTCCACCAAAGTTAACTACATCTAAGTCACTTTTTCTTCTTGTTAACTCTCTTGCTTTTTTAGCAGCTATTCTCGCTCTTGATGCAGTCATAGCTTTTTCAACAATTATTTTTGCTTCTTCTGGATTTTCCATTAAGAATCTTTCAAATCCTTGAGAAAATACGCTATCAGCTAATTTTCTTACTTCAGAGTTACCTAATCTACCTTTAGTTTGACCTTCAAATTGAGGATTTGGATGTTTACATGAAACAATCATTGTTAGACCTTCTTTAACGTCATCACCAGTTAAAGAATCATCATTTGCTTTAAGTAAATTATTTTTCTTTGCATAATTGTTAATAATTCTTGTTAAAGCACGTCTAACTCCTTCTTCATGAGTTCCTCCATCATGTGTGTTGATGTTATTAACAAATGAATAAATACTATCACTATATCCTGAATTATATTGAAGAGCTACTTCAAACATAACTCCTTCTTCTTCACCTTCTAAGTGAATAATTTCTTCATGAATAGGTGTTTTATTTTTATTTAAATATCTAACATATTCACTTATTCCACCTTCATAAACAAATGTTTCTCCAGTAGTGTCTTCTTCATCCCTATCATCTCTTAAATTTAAAGATAAACCCTTATTTAAGAATGCTAACTCACGAGTTCTAACTCTTAATGTGTCATAATCGTAAATTTCAGAATCAAAAATATCTGGATCTGGTTTAAAAGTTACTGTTGTTCCTGTTCTATTTGGTTCACATTCACCAATTACAGTTAATTTTTGAACAGTTTTTCCACCATTTTCAAATTTACATTCATGTATTTTTCCATCTTTGTATACTGTTACATTAACCCATTTTGATAATGCATTTACTACAGATGCACCTACACCATGTAGACCACCAGATACTTTATATCCTCCACCACCGAATTTTCCTCCAGCATGAAGTACTGTATATACAGTTTCTACAGTAGATATACCTGTTTTTGCATGAACTCCAACTGGTATACCACGTCCATTATCCTTAACAGTAATTGAATTGTCTTTATTAATTACTATTTCAATATGATTACAATATCCAGCTAAAGCTTCATCGATAGAGTTATCAACAATTTCCCATACAAGATGATGTAGACCTTTTATATCAGTTGTACCAATGTACATACCAGGTCTTTTTCTAACAGCTTCAAGACCTTCTAAGACTTGAATATCACTGGCATCATAATGTTGCTTATTTTCTTCTGCCATTATTGTTCCTCCTCCTGACTATTATTAATCTTAATTAATTTTGATTTATTAAGTATTTCATCAGAAAAATAGTCAATACTCGTTGTTGTAATGAATGTTTGAACCTTAAAATCTAATAAATTTAAAATATTATTAATTTTATTTTTATCTAGTTCACCTGATAAATCATCAAAAATTAAAATTGGATAATAATTTTTAATACCTTTTACAATATCAATTTCAGACAATTTAAAAGCAATTAAAGCATTTTTTTGTTGTCCTTCTGATCCATACTCTTTCAAACTTTGACCATCTAAAAGAAAATTGATATCGTCTCTATGTATACCAATAGAAGTTTTTCCTAAAAACATATCTTTCTTTAGATTATTTTCATATTTTTTTATAAGATTTTTCTTTGAATCATTAAAATCACTAACATAGTTAATTTCCAACTTACCTGATCCAAATATTTTTAAATAGTTTTCTTCAATAGTTAATTTAATTTTATTTATAAATTTATTCCTATATTCATAAATTTTTAGACCATAATCAATTAACTTTTCAGTCATAATATTTAAATAGTTTTTAGATAAAGTTCCATTTATATACATTTCTTTTAAATATATATTTCTTTGCTTTAAGATTTTATTATATCCATTTAAATAAAGTATATAATTTCTATCAAGCTGAGATAATTCAATATTT
>JAILQR010000057.1 GCA_024698845.1 Bacilli bacterium
AAATATTCCATATTATATATAAGAGAGGAAAATATTAATGGATTACAACTATACTTTATTAGCTTTATATGGCGGATTATTTACATGGCTGCTAACAATCATAGGTTCATCTTCTGTGTTTGCTTTTAAAAAGATAAATAAAAATATTTTGGACATATCTCTGTCATTATCTGCTGGGATAATGTTATCAGCATCAATTTTCTCATTAATAAATCCAGCAATTGAAAACAGTAAAGAGTTAAAACTTACACCGTGGATAAACGTTGGTTTTGGAATAATTGCGGGAGCATTATTTATATTATTTAACGAAAAAATTTTCGAAAAGAAAATTTCAAATAAGAAAACCAAAAATATCTTTCTAATGATAATTTCAATTACTCTTCATAATATCCCTGAGGGTTTAGCTGTAGGCATAGCATTCGGTTCGATAAAATATGGTATTAATGGCATAACAATAACTTCAGCAACATTATTAACACTCGGCATAGGTATTCAAAACTTTCCAGAAGGAAGTGCAATAAGTCTTCCCCTTAGAAGATTAAATTATTCAAGATTAAAATCATTTTTTTATGGAATGATAAGCGCAATCGTGGAACCAATATTTGCTTTGATCGGGGCCCTGTTGACACTTAGACTTAGAATATTAATGCCATTTTTACTTTCGTTCGCAGCAGGCTCAATGATATATGTTATATTTGTCGAACTAATACCTGAGTCTCAAAAAAATGAATATAAGTCATTAATGGCATTTTCATCAATTATTGGATTTGTTTTAATGATGATTCTTGATATAACGTTGTAAAGTAGACGATATTTCTTAAATCATGCAAAACAGTTATGATAATATAATTATAAGGAGGATTCTTTATGATAGAATTTGAAACAGACTCAAGAAAAGTAAAACCTGGACAAACATTTGTAGCAATTCCAGGATTTACAGTTGACGGTCATGACTACATAGAAAGTGCTTTAAAAAATGGAGCCAGTAAAATCATAGTTGAAAAAGATGTTAACTTCGATGTCGAAACAATAAAAGTAGAAAACACTAAAGAATTTTTAAAGAAAGAACTTGTACAGAAGTATTCAAGTGCATTTAAAGATTTAAAAATTATTGGTGTTACAGGAACAAACGGAAAAACAACAACATGCTATCTTGTATATCAAATGTTAAAAAAATTAAATATTAACGCTGCATATATTGGAACTATTGGATTTTATTATAGGGAGAATAAACGAGAGCTACCAAATACTACACCGGACATTTTAACTTTATATAATTTATTATTTGAGGCAAAAGAAAATGGATGTACACATGTTGTAATGGAAGTCAGTTCACATTCTCTTGAAGAAGAACGCATTAGTGGGCTTAACTTTGATATATGTGCCTTCACAAATCTTACTCAAGATCATTTAGATTTTCATAAAACAATGGACAATTATTTAAATGCTAAACTTAAAATATTAAATTACATAAAGAAAGATGGAATTGTAATTGTTAATAACGATGATAGTTACTCACAATACTTTAAAAAAGATGGAATTAATACATTAAGTTTAGGATATAATCAAGACTCTACAATTAAGATTAATGAAGCAAAATATTCTCCAAGCTATACTATTATAAACTTTGAAATGTGTTGCACAAACTATGAAATCAAAACTAACCTAACTTCAAAATTTAATGTTTATAATTATTTAACAGCATTTGCAATAATTAACTCACTTGGAATAAGTGTTGATAACATAAAGAAAATTACAAAAGAAATATATCCACCAAAAGGAAGATGTGAAATCGTTCCTGCTGGAAAAGGATTTGCTGTAATAGACTATGCGCATACTCCAGACGCTGTAGAAAAAGTGATTAATTCATTCTTAGAATTAAAAGAAAACAAAATAATAACAATCGTTGGTTGCGGTGGGGATAGAGATCCAATAAAAAGACCAATAATGGGCGATATAGCGTGTAAACTTAGTGACCACGTAATATTTACAAATGATAATCCAAGAACTGAAGACCCAAAAAATATAATGAATGATATTACAAAAGATCTAATGTATAATAACTTTGAAATTATATTTGACAGGAAAGAAGCAATATATAAAGGTATATCTATGATGGAGGATAATGACATACTATTAATACTTGGAAAAGGACATGAAGATTATCAAATTATAGGACATGATAAGGTTCATTTTGATGATCTTGAAACTGTTCAGTCATGGGGAAAATAAAAAGGCTAGAAATAGCTTTTTTTATTTTAATAAATTGATTAAGTTTATATATAGCAAAGATAAAACAATAAACTTAAATAATGTCTTATCTAAAAATTTAGAAACTATTCTAACAAGAATTATTGAAGTAATCATAAAAAAAACAAAGAAAATTATCCACTCAAATTTGCAGATAGCAAATGAGGAAAAAGGATTGTTTATAAAACCAATAAAATTATCATAAAACGACAAATTTATAAAAATAACTGTAGCACTAATACCTGGAATAATTTTTGATACTGAGTAAATTACACCGGCCAATCCATATATAACTAAACCAGAAGACATATTAAATGGAACCTCCACAAAATTTATAATAAGTGAAATTGCAATTGAAGAAATAATAATATAAAAATTAATTCTATACTTCCGAATAAAGCCGATAATAGAACATATAAAAATAATTAAAATAGACAATTTAAAACTTGCGTTAAAATTACCAATTAAATATCTAATAAATCTGGCACCCAGTAATACACCAAGAATAAAACCAGCAGACAAATTAATTATGTACCTTATATTTCCTAAAACTCTACACTTTGAAATAATATTAATCAGTTTTTTGTAATCTCCAAACATTACTGCAAAAAATCCTCCACTTAAACCTGGCAAAATGCTTGATAAGCCGTAGACAAACCCTCGTATTATTGTATTATTTACTAACATCATAAAATAATATATGAAAAATCACAAATTATTATATATATTTAGAAAAATTATTTGATTTTTTCTATTTTTATGCTATACTATATGGGTAACTTGAATTGCGGGTGTAGTTTAATGGTAGAGCTTCAGCCTTCCAAGCTGATAACGTGGGTTCGATTCCCATCACCCGCTCCATATAAAAAAGTCATTGCATTTAGCAATGTTTTTTTTTGCACAAAAAGTTATCAGCTTGAAAGTGTTTATTATAAAAACAGATGACTAATATATTTTTGCTGTATTATATCATCTATTAAACTGTACCACTTAATTTGAACATAATTACGACAATATTCATACTTTTCATTTCTATTTAAACAACGATGCATACTTTGACAAACTAGAGGCCCAAAATGAGGAGATAAAATAAACAGATCAGCCTTTCTAAGAATTATTTCAAAAATATCTTTTTGTTTTATATACAAAAAATCGTTTGGAGTACCATAAACTAGAGCATCAATATTATCATTATATACTAGTCCTTTAATAACAAATCTATTAGCAACCTTTATTATTAACTGTGGGTCACTAAAACATTTGTTTAGATATATTAAATCTCTTTTATGACTATCTCTATATTCCTCGGCACTTATTCTGTGTAACCCAGTATTATTTATCGTTCCATCAGCATACAAATAACTTAGAAATATATTAATAGCTCTCTGAGGAACATGATTATCCTTTAAAAAATTGATAAACGTATCGATATGTTCAAGATGCACAGAATTTCTCGCTCCAAGTTTTATACTAATTCTTTTCGTTACGACACCAATCTTAATAAACACGTCAGACTTCTGCTTATAATGATTCTTCCAAGATCTAATTTCATCAGTTTCACTCACATTATTAAAAAGATCCATTATAAGTTCTTTTTTTAAAGGATCTAAATCAGAAACAATTTTTCTATTAAAAGATTTTACAAAATTGAACTCATTTTCATTACCATTCATTTAAATCACCATATAGAAAGTAACATAGCAAATTAAAATAAATGTCATAAAAAAAAGAAAAATAGAATTTAATTTCTATTTTTTCTCTTTTTCAATATGTAGGCTACACCAAAAATAATAATACATATAAGAATAATAATTGTAACAATAGAATATCTATTCATATACTTAACAATTATTTCCCATTTGTCACCTAATAATCGGCCTAATATAACTAATACCGCATTCCATATCAAAGAACCAAAAAAAGTAAAAATAATAAAAGGTGTGAGTTTCATTTTTGAAGTTCCAGCAGGAATTGATATAATACTTCTAATAACAGGAACAAATCTGCAGAAAAATATAGTCTTATTCCCTTTACTCTTAAACCAACTAATAGCTCTATCTATGTCGTTATCATTTAAGCACAAAATCGTACCTACTTTACTATTAATAATTTTCTTAATTCTTCTTTCGTTTAACAAATAACCAATATAGTAAAGAAGTAGTGCCCCGACGATAGAACCAAGTGTTGCAAATAAAATTACTCCTATTATTGTCATCTTTGTGTAAGATGTCATAAAACCACCTAGTGTAAGTATTACTTCGGAAGGTATAGGAGGGAAAATATTTTCAATTGCTATTAGAAAGGTAATTCCAAAATAACCGAACCCCTTGTTCATTACATCAATAATAAATGCTTGCATGTATCACCTATTCTATAGTACTAATATGACTTTTTGCATTAAGATTGTAAGATGCAAAATTTAAGTGCTTAATATATAGTGGATAAGCAGCTGCACCTATCATAGCAGCGTTATCTGTACAATATAACATTCTTGGAACCGAAAATTCTACTTTATACTTATCAGCTAATTTTGAAACTTCTTCTCTTAAATAATTATTTGCAGATACCCCACCAGCAAGAATAAGTTGTTTATAAGTCTTTGCTTTGAGAGCAATCTCAATTTTACGTATAACTTCGTCAACAGCCACACTTTGAAAACTTGCAGCTAAATCATTCTTATTAATTTCTATTCCTTTTTGCTTAAAATTATGTACTAAATTAATAACATTACTCTTTAAACCACTATAACTAAAGTGAATAATTGCGTCATTTACCGGTTTTGTAAGCTCGTAACATACGTTACCGTTTTTTGCTAATTTTTCTAGATTTGGTCCTCCAGGATAAGGTAAATCTAGAATTCTGGCAACTTTATCAAAAGTTTCTCCAATAGCATCATCCATAGTTGCTCCAAGTAGGTTGTATTCATAATCAGAATTCATTTCAATTAATTCTGTATGTCCTCCAGAAACAACCATAGCAAGTAAAGGAAACTTTAAATTATTATCTATGTTATTTGCATATATATGTCCCATCATATGGTTAACTTTAATCAAAGGTTTATTATAAAGAAAAGCAATTACCTTAGCAAACTCAACACCAACTAAAAGACCACCAAGTAAACCAGGTGCATAAGTTACTGCAACAGCATCAATTTCATCAAGTTTTACATGTGATTTTTGTAAAAGTGATTCTAAAACTAGTGTTATTGCTTCTGTGTGCATTCTTGAAGCAATTTCGGGAACTACGCCTCCATACATTGCATGAGTATCCATCTGAGTGTAAACTTCCATAGCAACAACATCTTTTCCGTTACGAACCAAAGCAATACTTGTTTCATCGCATGAAGTTTCAACAGCTAAAATAAGTGTATTTTTCATAATATTCACCTCTTTTCCATTACATAGGCATCTGATATACCATAATATTTATTTCTTATATTAATAACTTTAAAACCCATTTTTTTATAAAGATTTAAAGCTGGAATATTGCCACTGCTAACTTCAAGAATAAACTTTCTGTTAGAATATTTATTAAAACAGTAGTTAAATAGCATTGTAGCATACCCTTTATTTCGATATTTTTCACATACTACAACATCAATTATGTCAATTTCATCAATTAATTCTTGAACGTGAATAAATCCTACTATAACATCACTTTCAGATATTATATAAGTTTTATTTACACCCTCATTTAAATCACTATAGCTATTTAAAGACTTATAATTATTATGGAGGGTATCACCAAGAACATAAATAAAATCTAAATCATTAATAGATAATTCCCTTATCATTTCATTGCCTCGATTTGTTTTACATACAAAGGATTAACTAAATGGGGATTAACAGGTTTCAGTTTGCAAGCATGAACAATAACATTAGAATAATTAACGATATTTCTATCAATATATTTAGTATCGTATCTAGTATCTTCATACTCTTTTCTTGAAATATATTTTAATGAACTGTCTATTAAACCATTTTCATCATAATTTCCAACAAAAAAACCGTTTTTCTCTGGTACTAAATAACAGCCAGGAATTATTTTTTCAGTAGAAAAAGCAACTAAATCTAAAGAATTAATTGGTCTGATAGGTTTATTTTGCAAATAAGCAAGTGTTTTAGCTATAACTACGCCTATTCTAACACCAGTAAAACTTCCAGGTCCAGTTACAACGTAATATTCATCTATATCACCAATATCAATATCGTTTTTATCTAAAATATGAACGAGATTTGGCATAGCAATTTCACTATGTCTCATGTTACTTTCGATATCAATAACATCTAAAACTTTATAGTCCTTGAATACAACAAAAGACACCTTAGTGTCGTGTGTATCTATTAAAAGTGAGTACATAAAAATTCACTTCCTTCTATTATTAGATTACAGATCTACATAATTCTTCGTATTCTTCCCCATATGGTTTAAATGTTAAAACACGAGAATTTTCACCAGTAATTTTAAAATCAATATCTAATCTTTTTTCTGGTAATATATCATTTATCATTTCAGCCCATTCAATAATTACCACTCCATTCTTTTTAAAGTAGTCTTCTATTCCAACAGATTCATAATTATCCTCAACTCTATAGACATCCATATGATATAGATCCATTTCACCTTCGTGATACTCTTTAATAATATTAAAAGTTGGAGAAGTAATGTCGTCCACTATTCCTAAAGCTTTTGCAAAAGACTTAACGAATAAAGTTTTTCCACTTCCTAATTCACCATTAAGACATATAACCATGCCAGGAAACTTTTCACTTTCAATATTTTCAGCTAATTCTCTTGTATCATCTTCATTTTTTGATATATACTTAAAATCCATTTTTAATCACCTACAATAATTATAACAAAAGGGATAATCTATATAAAGAAAATACTTTTAAACGTTGTCAAATTGTGTTTTTTGTTTAAAAACATTTAAAAATATTTCCTAAATTTTTGCAAAAAAAAAATATTGGCAACTACCTATTTTCGCATTCACTATCGTCGGCGTATAAGTGCTTAACTTCTCTGTTCGGGATGGGAAGAGGTGTGTCCACTTAGCTATCGTCACCAATAAAGGATTTTGTCCTTTAAAAACAAGATAATGCACTCATCATCAACAATCAAAAAATAAAATAAGTTAAATCCTCGATCTATTAGTACTAGTCAGCTCAACGTATCACTACGCTTACACCCCTAGCCTATCAACCTAGTAGTCTTCTAGGAATCTTACTTCACGAAGAATGGGAAAATTCATCTTGGAGGAGGCTTCCCGCTT
>JAILQR010000010.1 GCA_024698845.1 Bacilli bacterium
TTATTAGGGGGATTAGAATGGATATTTTTATTCCTGATTTATATCAAAAAAGTATATATGATATTAATTATAAAAAATTAAAAAACTCTGGTATTAAGTGTTTACTATTTGATTTAGATAATACTTTAGTTCCTTATACAACTAAAGAACCAAATAAAAAAATTAAAGACTTATTCCAAGAATTAAGTAGTGATTTTAAAGTTATTATTATGTCTAATAGTGGAAAAAATAGATTGAGACCATTTAAAGAAAAATTAAATGTTGATGTAGCTTATAATTCTCATAAGCCACTTAAGAAAAAATACAAAAAAATATTTGAAATATATAACTTTAAACCAGAACAAATTGCAGCAATTGGTGATCAACTTATGACTGATGTATTTGGTGGTAATAGAGTTGGTATTACAACAGTGTTTGTAAATAGAATAGGTCCAGTTGAACCTATTACAACAAGATTTAATCGTATATGGGAAAGAAAATTAATAAAGAAATTTAATAAAAAAGGTGTATTAATACCTGGAGAATATTATGATTAAAAAATGTATTGGATGTGGTTCTGAACTACAAAATAAAGATCCTTTAAAAGTAGGTTACTCTCCAAAAGATAATGCTAAACTATGTCAAAGATGTTTTAAGTTAAAAAATTATAATCAAAAAGAAATTATAAATTTAAAATATACAAATGATGAAATATTAGATTTAATTAATAAGAAAGCTAAAACAGTGTTCTTTATTACTGACTTTCTAAATATTAATAAAGATGTAATTGATATGTACAAAAAAATTAAATCTAGTAAATATTTAGTTATTAGTAAACTTGATTTTATACCATTTAGTATAAAGAAAGAAAAATATATTGATTATATTAAAGACACATATAGTGTAGATGAGAAAGTACTTCTTGTTAGTGGTAAAAAGAAAAGTAATATTAAAGAACTAAAGAATTTAATTGAAAATTCAAAGGACTCTTATCTTTGTGGATTTACAAATTCAGGTAAGAGTACATTAATTAATTCATTATCAGAAGATTATGGAAGAAATGCTAATATCTTAACAAGTTTAATGCCTAACACTACACTTGATGTAATTAAGATAAAATTAGATGAAGGTATTTATGTATATGATACACCTGGTTTTATTACTAAAGATGAATTTAAAGAGAAAGCATTCCCTAAATCTTATTTAAAACCAGTTACACTTCAAGTTAAAGAAAGTGAAGTAGTAAGTATAAATGATGAAATGTATATCTCATCAAATTCAAAAAATAGTTTCACATTCTATATTAGTAATGATATTAAAGTAACTAAAATATACAAAGATATTCCTAGATTAACTAATAATATAATCTTGGAAGAAAATAGTGATATTGTTATTAAAAATTTAGGTTTTATAAATATTAAAAAAGAATGTACTATAAGCGTTAGCGATAATTTAAAAACATGTGAAATAAGAAAATCAATGTTCTAGAAAGGAGCATCAATATGAGTAAGATAAAGGTAATGAGTACTAACTTAGCCAACAAAATAGCTGCAGGTGAAGTTATTGAAAAATGTGCATCAATTGTAAAAGAACTAGTTGAAAACTCTATTGATGCTGAAGCAAATAAAATTATTATAAATCTAGGTAATGGTGGACTTAGTAAAGTTGAAGTAATAGATAATGGTAAAGGTATGGATAAGGAAGATGCAAAACTTTGTTTTCAAAGACATGCAACAAGTAAACTCTATCGTGATGATGATCTGTTCTTCGTAAGTACACTAGGATTTAGAGGTGAAGCACTTCCATCTATTGCTAGTGTTTCAGAGGTAACTCTTAAAACCACACAAAATGATGAAGGATATCTTGTTCATATAAAAGGTGGTGAACTTCTAAATGAAGAATCATGCGAAGCAACTCCAGGAACAAGAATAACTGTAGAAAATATTTTTTACAATACACCTGCAAGATTAAAATATTTAAAAAGTGAAACTACTGAGTTATCTAATTGTACAAACTTTATTGAACGACTTGCTTTATCAATGCCTAAGATTGCATTTGAATTATATAATAATGATAAAAATATAATTAGAACAAGTGGCAGTGGTAACTTAGCTAAAACAATTCATGAGTTATATGGTGCAACCATATCAACTAGACTAGTTAAAATTCATGCATCAACTGATGACTTTGGTATTGATGGATTTATTTGTAAACCTGAAATATTAAAAGCATCAAGAACTCATATGATAACATTTGTAAATAATAGAATAGTAAAAAATATTGATATAAATAGAGCAATTAATGAAGGATATTATCTTCATAAACCCGATAATAAATATCCAGTAGTATTTCTAAATATCTATGCGGATCCAACACTTACAGATGTTAATATACATCCAACAAAACAAGACATTAAAATCAGTAAAATAAATGAATTATGTGAATTAATTACATCAACTATTAAAGATTTATTAGAAAGAACATATCTAGTTCCTGAAATAAATCTTGATACTCATGAAGAAGACAATACTTTAGTAGTAAATAGTGATTTTATTAATACAAAAAATAACTTTGAACTTGTAAATACTGAAGAAGTAAAAGAAGAGGTTGAAGCAGAACAATTTACCTTAGATTTTGCTGATACAACTCAAGCTGACGAACCAAAAGAAAAAAATGAAGAATTAAAGAAGTTATATTTAGAACCAATAGGTTCAATTCATGGAACATTTATTGTTGCCCAAAATGAAGAAGGTATGTTTTTAATTGATCAACATGCCGCTCATGAAAGAATCAATTATGAAAAAGTTCAAAAAGCTTTAAAAGAAAGAGAAGTTCATAGAATGGCTATGTTATTCCCTATATCTATTGAATTATCTCCAAGTGAATATATTTCTCTTAAAGATAATATTGAAATTATTACTGATTTAGGATTTATAGTTGAAGATTTTGGTATTAATACTATAATCTTTAAAGAAACTCCAACATGGCTAGGAGAAGGTCATGAAGAAGAAGTTATAAGAAAAATTGTTGATTTAATTGTGGGAGAGAAGAAGATAGTAGATAGAGTTAAATTTAATGAAAGTTTAGTTCAATCAATAGCGTGTAAAATGAGCATTAAGGGTAATACTTATATTACCTTAGAACAAATGAATGAATTATTAGAACAATTATTTGAAACTGATAATCCATATAACTGTGCTCATGGTAGACCTACAATAATCAAATTCTCATCTTACGATTTGGATAAAATGTTTAAAAGAGCAATGACATAATAAAAAACAACCATATAGGTTGTTTTTTTATGCTTCATTTTTTAATTCTAATTCGTATAATTCTTTATAACCCTTAGATTTTTTTAGTAACTCTTCGTGAGTCCCTTCAGCTTTAATAACTCCATCTTCCATGAATAGAATTTTGTCACTATTAATTACTGTTGAAAATCTATGAGCTATTATTAAAATAGTATATTCATTTTTCATGTTATCTATTGCTTTTTGAATTTCATCCTGAGTTTCATTATCAAGTGCTGATGTAGCCTCATCAAATAAAATGATTTCAGTTTTTTGAATTAATGCTCTAGCAATAGCAAGTCTTTGCCTTTGACCACCAGATAGTGTAATACCACCTTCACCAACGATAGTGTCATATTTATCTGGAAGACTCATAATAAATTTATGTAGATTAGCTGTTTTGCAAGCTTCTATCATATCCTTTTTTGTAGCTTTTGGATAACATATTTTTAAGTTGTCTTTAATACTTAAATTAAAGATGTAAGGATTTTGATTAATGATTGTCATATTTCCTCTAATTGAATCTTCAGTTAAATCATTAATATTTATACCATCAATTAATATTTCACCAGAATCTGCGTCATATAATTTTGCAAGTAGGTTAAAAATAGTTGTTTTACCAGTTCCTGATTTTCCAACAAAAGCTACTGTTGTATTAGCGTCAACCTTAAATGATAAATCTTTAAGTACAGGTATTTTATCTTTGTAACCGAATTTAACGTTTTTAAATTCAAAATTACCTTGGGCTTTTTTTAATACCTTATCTCCAAAAGATTCTCTTTCATATTTATCTCCGTCAATAATATCAAATACTCTTGTTGAAGATAGTTCAAAATCTTTCATATATTCTTGTAATCTAGAATAACAATTAAATAAATTATAAACTCTATGTCTATATAGATATATTGTCACAAATGCTGTTACTGTAACTAAATTATTTTTTAGAAGAACTATTCCTAGTAATACTAATACTAAATCTAAAGTATCCATTATAGTTCCTGTTATTAGATCAAATAATCTAAGAACTCTTTGACCTTTATATGAAATATTATTTTTTTCAACAATTCTTTTATCAACTTCATTTAGAAAAGATTTATTTGCACTTAAGACTTTAATATCTCTAATACCTCTAATCATTTCACATATAAAGCTTGTACTTCTTTCATTAGCTTTTCTTCGTTCTT
>JAILQR010000017.1 GCA_024698845.1 Bacilli bacterium
TATCTTGATTATATTTATTAATAAAAAGAAGAAAAATAAAAAAGGTGAAGATAAAGATAATAAAAAAGAAAATAAAAAAAATAAAAAGAAAAACAAAAAGAATAAAGATAAAGAATTAGAATCAACTACTTTAACAGATAATAAAGATGAAAATAAAGATGAAAGTGTTCAAGAATAATTGAACACTTTTTTTCTTTATTATATAATTAATTACAGGTGAATTAATTATGAGATTAGTTGTACAAAGAGTTAAATATGCATCAGTTAAAGTTGATGAAAAAGTGGTAGGTAAGATTGATAATGGTTTTATGGTACTTGTTGGTATTACTGATACCGATACTAAAGAAACCTGTGATTATCTTGCCGAAAAATTAGTTAACCTAAGAGTTTTTGATGATGAAAATGATCACATGAATAATAACTTAGAATCAGTTAATGGAAGTTTACTTTTAATATCACAATTTACTTTATATGGTGATACTACTAAAGGTAATCGACCATCTTTTGTAAAAGCCGCTAAACCTGAAATATCAAAACCTTTATATGATTATTTTTGTAATAAATGTGAAAGCTTAAATATTCATGTTGAAAGAGGTATATTTGGGGCCGATATGAAAGTTGAACTTTTAAACGATGGCCCTGTAACAATAATTATGGAAAAATAAATCTACTGTAAAGTAGATTTTTTTAATGAATAATTATTGTGGTATAATTAAAAAAGAATAGGAGATAAAAAAATGAATAATAAAGTTGTAATTATAGGTTGTGGAAATGTAGGAATAAGTTATGCATATGCATTAGTTAATCAAAAAACATATGTTCATGAACTAGCATTAATCGATTTAAATAAAGAAAGAATTGAAGGGGAAGTAATGGATTTAAATCACTGTCTTCCTTATGCTCCAGGAAAAATAGATATTCATGTTGGATCATATAGTGATTGCCGTGATGCATCAATTGTAGTTATTGCTGCTGGTGCTAATCAAAAACCTGGAGAAACAAGACTTGATTTAATTAATAAGAATTCAGCTATATTTAAAGATATAATTGATAATGTTATGAAATCCGGATTTAATGGTATTTTCTTAGTAGCAACAAATCCACTTGATATAATGACTTACATTACATATAAATATTCAGGACTTCCTGCAAGTAAAGTTATAGGTTCTGGTACAAGTTTAGATTCAGCAAGACTTAGATATTTAGTTGGAGATAAACTAGGCATTAATCCAAAAAATGTTCACGCATATGTTATTGGTGAACACGGAGATAGTGAATTTGTTCCATGGGATAATGCTGTTATAGGACTTCAAAAAGCATCTGATTTCTTAACTAAAGATGATATGAATGAAATTGAAAACAATGTTAGAAATGCAGCTTATGAAATTATAAATAAAAAGGGTGCAACATATTATGGAATAGGTACTACTTTAGTTAGAATTACAAACGCTATATTAGGTGATGAAAACTTAATTTTCTCTGTATCAAATTATGATAAAGAAAATGATGTTTATGTTGGTACTCCAGCTATATTAAATAAAGATGGAGTTAAAGAAAGAATCTTTATTAGTTTAAATGAAGAAGATACTAACAAAATGATTAATACTATTAGTGTTATAAAAGAAAATATTAATAAAATTTCATAATAAAAAGTGATTATTTATAATCACTTTTTTTATTGATTAAAATTTTGTGCTTTGTTAAAATATATAAAAAATTATTAGAGGTGGTTTAAATGTATAAGAGTAATGTAAATTTAAATCTTTATAAAACATTTTATGATGTTGCTAAGCTTGGTAGTATTTCAAAAGCAGCAGCTGTATCTTATACATCACAACCTGCTATATCTAAATCAATTAAGAACTTAGAAGAACAACTTAATACAAAATTATTTTATCGAAAAGCTCAAGGAGTAGAACTTACACAACAAGGTGAAGAACTTTTATATTATGTTGAAAAATCATATAGTAATTTACTTACTGCTGAAAGAAAAATGATAGAAACTGAAAACTTAGAAAGAGGTAAACTTTCTATTGGAATGCCTTCAAATATTGGTACATACTACTTATTTGAAAAAGTAATTCAGTTTCATGTTAAATATCCTAATATTGAAATAACTATTGTAACTGGCGGAACTAGTTATTTACTTGATTTACTTGATTCACATAAAATAGATTTCATTATAGACACAGCTCCAATTAAAACTAAAAATGAAGATTTAATTATTAAAAAGTTAGATAATGTTAGATATTGTTTTGCAGTAAAAAAAGATGTTAGATTTATTGATTATAAAAAAATTAAATCTTTAAAAGATTTAAAAAAAGTACCACTTGTACTTCCAATACCTGGAACATCGAATAGAAATATGCTTGATGAGTTATTACAAAAAGAGCATGTTGAAGTTGAAAATGTTCTTAATATTCATACATCTGAAATGATTTTGGAATTTGTAAAGAGTGAACTTGGTATAGGTTATTTGATCTATGAAGTAATTAAAGATTATGTTAAAAATGGCGAGATGGAAATTTTAGATATTAAGGAAAAACTACCAACAGTTGACATAGATATTTGTTATAACAAAAATTTCTTAACAACTGCACCAATTAAATTTATTGAAGATTATATTGGACATAAAATAGAGGTATAACAATTTGTTATACCTTTTATAATGTTTTGTGATTTTATCTTTTAAAAAAACTCTTTTATAATTTATTTAGAAAAGAGGTTTATTATGAAATGTATTAATGTTGTTGCTGCAATTATACAAAAAGAAGGAAAGATTTTAGCAGCTCAAAGAGGATATGGAGAATTTGAAGGTAAGTGGGAATTTCCTGGTGGAAAAATAAAGTCTGGTGAAACACTTGGAGAAACTTTAAAAAGAGAAATACAAGAAGAGATGCGTGCATCTATTAATATTAGTGATGAGGTATGTACTATAGAATATGATTATCCTGAATTTCATTTAACAATGCATACACTTCTTTGTACTTTAAATGATTGTGAACCCAAGGTTGTTTATCACGACATAAATCATTTGGAACACAAAGAAATTAAATGGTTGGATGCTAATGATTTATATTCTGTAGATTGGCTTCCTGCAGACTTACTTGTTCTTGACCATTTGGATTTTTATTTAAAAAAAGAAAGAGCATAAAACCCTTAATAAAAAAGGGTTTTTTTATTTGATAAAGACATAGATTTATTATATAATTATCTAGCGAAAGGTAATAAAAATATGAAACAAATACTTAAATTATTTAAACCAATATTAATAGGTATTATTGCTACTATAATTTTATTATTTGTTCAAGCTAGACTTGAACTTAAACTTCCAGATTATACTGCAAATATCGTTAATACTGGTATTCAACAAAGCGGTGTTGAAAAAGCAGTTTATAAAGAAATATCCGCATCATCTATGAATAGATTATTACTATTTACTGATAAAGATGATGAGATATTGTCTAATTATAAATTATTAGATAAGACTAAATCTAATATTAAAAAATATCCTTTACTTAAAGAAGAAGATATTTATGTTTTAAAAAATAATGTAAATAAAAATAGAGTAGAGAAGCTACTTGATGATCCTATCTTTATAAAAAATATGATAGATAATGCTGATAAAAGTCCTGAAGTTGAAGCATACCTTCATTTAGAAGAAGGAGTTAATGTTGAAGCTTTATACTATTTGTTTGAAAGCATGGAAGAAGAAGAACTTGGTTTAATGCTTAGCGGTATTAGTGAAAATTTATCTAAAATACCATCTGGTATTAAAACTCAATCTAATATTGCAAGCATAATTACTGAGTATAAACATATAGGAATTGATACTGATCAAAGACAATTAAATTATTTATACACATCTGGATTTAAGATGTTAATTATTTCTTTTGTTGTAATGATTATATCAATACTAGTATGTTTCCTATCAGGAAAAATAAGTGCTAGATTCGCTCATGATTTAAGAAGTAAATTAGTTAATAAAATTATGACATTTTCTAATAAGGAATATGAAGAATTTTCAACTGCATCACTTATAACAAGAACTACTAATGATGTTCAACAAATTCAAATGTTCTTACTTATTTGTTTAAGAATAGTTATATTTGCTCCAATATTTGGTTTAGGTGCGTTATCTAAAGTATGGGGTAGTAGCTTAGCTTGGATTATAGGGCTTGCTGTATTAATTATATTTGCATTAATTATATTCTTATTTGCTATATCACTACCTAAGTTTAAAGTTATTCAAAAAGTAATTGATAAAGTTAACTTAATATCAAGAGAAATATTAACAGGTTTACCTGTTATCAGAGCCTTTGCAAATGAAAAACATGAAGAAGAAAGATTCGATAAAGCTAATAAAGATTTAACAAGAATTAATTTATTTGTTAATAGAATTATGGTATTCATGATGCCATTTATGTCATTTATAATGCAACTTGTTGCAATAGCTATTGTATGGTTTGGTGCTAAAAATGTGGATACTGGATCACTTCAAGTTGGAGATATCATGGCTTTAATTACTTACTCAATGCAAATAATTATTTCATTCTTAATGATTTCTATGGTATCAATTATTTTACCTAGAGCTATCGTTTCATTTAAAAGAGTATCAGAAGTATTTAATAAAAAGTCTACAATTCTAGATCCAAAAGAAGAAAAGAAAATTCCTAAAAAAGATGAAATTACTGTTAAGTTTAATGATGTATCATTTATGTATCATGATGCTAAAGAAAATGTAATAGAAGATATTACGTTTGAAGCTAAACCAGGAACAACAACTGCAATTATTGGTTCTACTGGTTGTGGTAAATCATCACTTATTAATTTAATTCCTAGATTCTTTGATGTAACTAAAGGATCTATTACACTTAATGATGTAGATATTAGAGATATTAAATTATCTACACTTAGAGATCTAATTGGTTATGTTCCTCAAAAAGGATATTTATTCTCTGGTGATATTAAATCTAATATTAAATTATCAAGAAAGAAAATAGCTGATCAAGATATGATTGATGCTGCTAAGATTGCTCAAGCTGAGGAATTTATTAATAAAAAAGAACATAAATACGAAGAGGCAATATCAGAAGGTGGTAATAATGTATCTGGTGGGCAAAAGCAAAGACTTGCAATTGCCAGAGCACTTGCTTTAAAACCTCGCATTTTAATATTTGATGATTCATTCTCTGCACTAGATTATAAAACAGATTCAAAACTTAGAAAGTCTATCAAGAAAAATACTAAGAATATTACAACATTTATTGTTGCTCAAAGAATTAGTACTGTATTAGATGCAGATCAAATAATCGTATTAGATAGTGGAAAGATTGTTGGAATAGGTACACATAATGAACTTATGAAGAAATGTTCTGTGTATAAAGAAATTGCACTATCTCAACTTAGTAAGGAGGAATTATCATGAAAGGTAAAAAACCAAGTTTTGATAAAGCCACTAATCCTAAGTTAGCTATTAAGAATCTATTTAAGTTTTTAAAACCATATTATAAATATATTTTAATAGTTGTTATATTCGCTATTGGATCAACAATATTTTCTATTGTTGGACCTAAAGTACTTGGTAACGCTACTACAGAAATATTTAATGGTTTAATTAAAAAGATTAATGGAACAGGTGGAATAAACTTTGATAAGATTGCTCATATTGCAATAATCCTTCTAAGTTTATATGTTATTAGTTTAATATTCTCATTAGTTCAAGGATTCATTATGAATCGAGTTACACAAAAATGTGGTTATGAACTGAGAAAAAGGCTAACCGCTAAAATCAAAAAACTACCTATGAAATATTTTGATAAAGAAACTAATGGTAAAGTTTTATCAATTATTACAAATGACGTTGATAACTTAACTCAAAGTTTTAATCAAGTTTCAACACAATTAATTACATCAATTGTTACTGTTATTGGTATTATCATTATGATGTTCTCAATTAATGTAACAATGACATTTATAGCACTTTTAATACTTCCAGCTGCACTAATCGTTATAGGTGGTATTAGTAAGAAGAGTCAAAAATATTTTAAAGCGCAACAAGATTACTTAGCAAATGTTAATGGTAACATTGAAGAAATGTATGGTGCACATTCTGTTGTTAAAGTATTTAATGCTGAAGAAAAAATGATAGGTAAGTTTGAATCAAATAATGATGTGTTATATGAAACATCTTGGAAGAGTCAATTCTTATCTGGCTTAATGCATCCAATTATGAATTTTATTGGTAATATAGGTTATGCTTTAATTGCTATTATTGGTGGGTTATTCGCTATTAAAGGTAAAATTACAGTTGGTAATATTCAATCATTTATAGCATATGGAAGAAGCTATGTTCAACCTTTAGGTCAAGTAGCTCAAATAGCTAATATGATTCAATCTATGATTGCATCATCTGAAAGAATATTTAATTTTCTAAATGCTGATGAAGAAATCGATGACGGTAAAAAGAAAGTACCTGCTAACTTAAAAGGTGAAGTTATTTTTGATCATGTTAAATTTGGTTATGATGAAAAAATCATTATTAAAGATTTCTCATTAAAGGTTAAACCTGGTCAAAAGGTTGCAATAGTTGGACCAACTGGGGCAGGTAAAACTACACTTGTTAAATTGTTAATGAGATTCTATGATTTAAATGCTGGTTCTATTTTAGTTGATGGAATAGATATTAAAGATTTAAAGAGAAATGATTTAAGAAAAGCATTTGGAATGGTTTTACAAGATACATGGTTATTTAGTGGATCTATTAAAGATAATTTAAAATATGGTAATTTAAATGCAAGTGATGATGAAGTTATTGCTGCTGCAAAAGATGCATATGTTCATCATTTTATTCAAACACAACCTGATGCATATGATATGTTAATTAATGAAGAAAGTAATAATGTATCAGGTGGTCAAAAGCAACTTTTAACAATTGCTAGAGCAATCCTTGCAGATCCTAAAATATTAATTTTAGATGAAGCAACAAGTAGTGTTGATACAAGAACTGAAGTATTAATACAAAAAGCTATGGATAAACTTATGAAGGGTAGAACAAGCTTTATTATTGCTCATAGATTATCTACTATTAAAAACGCTGATTTAATCCTTGTTGTTAATGATGGAGAAGTAGTAGAACAAGGTAAACATAACGAATTATTAAAGAAAGATGGTTTTTATGCTAATCTTTATAATTCACAGTTTACTAAATAATTATGTTATAATCATCTAGAGGTATAGTATGAACAGATTATCAAATAATTTAAAAACTAAATATCGTTTATTTGAAGATGATAATATTGGAAAGATTTTAGAAGAAATCTTTACATTTAATAGATGTACATCTATTAAATCATCTTCAAAAGATGAAAATTGTAATTTATGTATAGATTTAGAAAGCGAAAATGAAGGTAAACATTTTCTAGTAAAATATTGTGGTGAAATTCTTTATTTTATAGAATTACCTAATACTTTTAAAATTTATACAATATCATCTGCTAATTCATATAACGTAAATATGTTTGAAAAGATGGAAAAAGGATTTGTTGTTAGTAAAATATTTAAAAGATATTCATCTGCATCATCAGATCAAAATCAATTGATTAATAGTGAATTTGATGCAAGAAGATATATTTATAGTTATGATACGCTTAAAAACCATTTCAATTCTAAATTACTTTTAGATAATAGTATGCCTTTAAAAGAATTCTTTAGATTACATAAAACATTCTTTAAAGGTATGGAAGAATATTATGCTGATTATAATTATAGATTTACATCATATTTTACTCCGGCTAATTCACCACTTAATAGATATATAAATAAAGATGCTTATATAAGAGGTAATAAAACTATTTTCAATTATAATGATATATCATCATATTATGGTTTTATTACATCTAATAGTAAGTTATCAGCTATATATTCTACATTTATGGGAGAAAGTAATATGTATAATGAAAAACTTGTAGGTAGTATGGGACCAGAATTACTTGCTAGTGGGGCATATGGATATTACTATAATTCTAGTGAAGGTAAAGCTGAACTTGATTTAGTTGGTTTAAAAGTATCTAATATAGATGATAATTGTAATAGCGATATAAGAAGGGTTAATTAATTTATGAAAAATATTATTTTATTTATTAAAGGTTTTATTATGGGAATTGCAAATATTATTCCTGGGGTAAGTGGAGGAACACTTGCAATTATTCTTGGTATATATGAAGAATTTATTGGTGCTCTTAGTCACTTACTTAAAAATTTCAAAAAGAATTTATTATTTATTGTACCTCTTGGCTTAGGTATGCTTGCAAGTATTGCAACTATGAGTAATGTGATTGATTATTCATTTAATCATTATCCTGTTGCAACATGTTTATTCTTTGTTGGTCTTGTTATTGGTGGTATTCCACTACTTACTAAAAAGGTTAAAGGTAAAAAAGATTCAAAACCAATTTATAACTATAGTATATTTGCATGTACATTTGCTTTAGTTATTTGCATGGCTTGTTTAGAATTCTTCTCTAAATCTGGATTTAGTGTAAGCTTTAATCATATATCTTTACTTGGATTAATTCTTTTATTCTTAGTTGGTATCTTAGCTGCTGGTACAATGGTTATTCCAGGTGTTAGTGGATCACTTGTTTTAATGTTAATTGGTTATTATAGACCAGTAATTAAGACTATAAAATCCTTAGTACATTTTGAAAATGTTGCTCATAATTTATTACTTGTTGGTGTTTTTGGTTTAGGTATTTTATTTGGTATTATTGCAATATCAAGATTATTTGAATATCTATTTAAAAAACATGAGACAAAAACATATTATGGAGTATTAGGATTTATTTATGCATCTGTATTTGCTATTCCAATATCTTTATTTGCAACTGAAGTTGTAACATTTAAAGTACTTGAAGTATTAGTTGGTATAGTACTTTTAGTTTTTGGAATATTAGTATCGTATAAATTAGGGGAAAAATAAAAAGAGTTTTAGATAAAACTCTTTTTTTATTTCATTGACTTTTTACATGCGTTTATATAAAATTAAGTTTGTCAAAGGGAGTTATAGTATGGAAAAGTATGAAGAAGTAGAAAGAAGTATTATTAAGAAGTTTAGAAAAGAAATATGGTGTAAATTTACTAAAGCTGTTCGTGATTTTAAACTTATTAATGATAATGACAAAGTAATGGTATGTATTAGTGGTGGTAAAGATTCATTCTTACTAGCTAAATGTATTCAAGAGTTAAAAAAACATGGTAAAGTAAAATTTGATGCTATGTTTGTTGTTATGAATCCTGGCTATAAAAAAGAAAATGAAGAACTTATTATGAGTAATGCTAAACTTCTTAATATTCCTATTGAGGTTTTTAAAACAGATATTTTTGATGTTGTTTATAAAGTTCCATCAAAAGCTCCATGTTATTTATGTGCAAGAATGAGAAGAGGTCACTTATATAATAAAGCAAAAGAACTAGGCTGTAATAAAATAGTTTTAGGTCATCATTTTGATGATGTTATTGAAACTACATTATTATCTCTATTTTATGGGGCAGAAATTAAAACTATGATGCCAAAACTACATTCTGATAATTTTGAAGGTGTGGAATTAATAAGACCTATGTGCTATATAAAAGAAGCTGATATTATTTCATGGAAGAATTATAATGAATTAAGATTTTTAAATTGTGCGTGTAAGTTTACTGAGAAGGCAGAAATTGATGAAAATGCTAGTAAAAGAAAAATGATGAAGAAGTTAATTAATGAACTTAGAAAAGAAGAAAAAGATATTGATAGAAATATATTTAAAGCTTTAGATAATGTTAATTTAAATTGTATACTTGGAACTAAGAAAGATGGAGAATATAAGTCCTTCTTAGATGATTATGATAAATAAAAAATATCAACTTAAGTTGATATTTTTTTATGTACTAAACTAAGAGTAGATTTACATTATATGTTATTTATTTGTATAATAATTATAAGAATAGGAGGAAGTTTATGAACTATGATAAAATAGGAGAGTTTATAGCTGATAATAGAAAAAATAAAAACTTTACTCAAAAAGAACTTGCAAAAAAACTAGGTGTTACTGATAAAGCTGTATCAAAATGGGAAAGAGGGTTAGGCTGTCCTGATGTTTCTATCTTAGAGGTTCTTGCTAAAGAATTAGATGTATCTGTTTTAGAAATATTAAAGGGAAGAAAAATAGAAAATGAGGTTATAAATATTACAGAAGCAGATGATTACATTAAAGAATCTTTTAAGGTGTCTAAGGACATAACAAAAAATAATATTTTTGATATGATGTCAAAAGTAATTTTTGTATTAGTGTTATTTATATCCATGTTATTTACTGCTTTATCCATTTGTAATTATATTAATGCATCTAAGGGAGAGGTAATTGCTATTGATGATTTTTATATTGAAAAGAACAAAGAAGAGTTAGAAAGATTAAAAAATAATATTGAACTAATAAAAAATGCTAGAAGTATATT
>JAILQR010000039.1 GCA_024698845.1 Bacilli bacterium
TGACCAAAATGTTAAATGTAAAGCATTAGATACCGTAATAGGATATAAAGAGTTATTTAAATATTTTAATAATGAAATATCTATGGAAGAAGCTTTAGAATTAATAAAGAAAAACTCAAGACACTATGCCAAAAGACAATATACTTGGTTTAATCATCAAGTGCCTACAAAATGGGTTGAAACTAACTATGAAGATTTTTCTAAAACTGTAGAGGAAGTAATTAATTTAATAGAAAAAGAAAAGAACAACTAATAGTTGTTCTTTTTTTTAATATTCTTGATAAATATATCTATCAAAATTATGTTCTTTAACTTGAACATCTCCATTATCGGCTTCTTTCATTTCATCAGTGGTTACTAAGAAATATTTATGATATAAGTAATCACGACCGTCACCAACGGGATCATCCCAAGTTAAATCCAAATGAAGCCATTTACCATTTATATTAACAGCGTTCCATACGTGACCTTCAGAATTTTCTTCTGGGTCTGGATTAAAAGCAATTTTATAATTATTAATATTTAATTTACTTAAAATAATTGCCATTAAATCAGTGTATCCATTACATGTAGCCAAGTGATGCATTAATACACCATACGCAGTATAAGTTAATTTGTCTTTGTTATTTTCATATTCGATATCATATTTTGTATTATTTATTATATAGTCATGAATTGCTTTTATATTTTCGTCCATAGCTCTTGAACTATCATAATTTTCACTAATAATTCTGTCTACTTCTTTATTGATAAAATTAATTTGATCATCTGTATATAAATAAGAGACTTTAACAATTATTTCTCCATTTGAATCAATACTAGTTTTTACATTAGTAAAACTATTATATGGATGAACAAAATTATTTATATTTGATAAAACATCAGAAGATTCACTTAACTTAGTTACATCATTTATACATTCTTCATATTCACTAGGGCAGTAGAATGTAAATGTTTCCCAGTGATTATTAATAATACTATAAAATATATTTAGTACATCCTGATATCCTAGGGGAACATAACTAGAACTTCTTTGAACATATAAATAATCATTAGTTTTTGTATATTCATTTCCAGCAAGTAAAACTAAATCTTGTTTGTTTGTAAAAAAATTAGTAGCGTACGTAACCAATTTATTATTATAAAAAGCAAATACAATAATTGTTATTAAACAAATAATGGGAACAATGAATTTCTTCATGTATCACATCACCATCCTAGAAATAATTTTAACATTAAAAAATGAAGTAAACAATGTTTACTTCATATTTTTAACTTTATTTGATAATCTTGATTTTTGTCTAGCAGCAGTGTTAGCTTTAACTAAACCTTTGCTTAGAGCTTTATCAATAGTTTTTTGAACTTCGTTATATTTAGCAGTTGCTGCTTCTTTATCTCCAGCTGCGATTGCTTTATCACAATTTTTAATACAATTCTTAACTGTAGCTTTTAATTCATGATTGTTTTCAGTTTTCTTAGCTATAGTTTTTACAGCTTTTTTAGAACTCTTAATATTTGCCATAGTTGAACTCCTTCCTGTAATTCAGTAATAATTCTAACAAATTTAGTGACTTTTTGCAACATAAAATAATCTTTATTGAAAATTACTAATTCGACATTTTTTTACGCTTTTGCGATATATAATGCCATCATACGAGGTGATGGACATAAAATTCAAATCAAAAAAGAAATATAAATTAAAGAAAAGACCCAAAATACTAGTTAAATCAATAATTATATTTCTTATACTAATTAATATGAATTGTTTTAAATTTTTAAAACAATTATTAAATGATACAGGAGACCATTACTTAGAAAATCTATATATAAATAGGAAAAAAAGCGTAAAAAACAAAATTTCTATGTCTTCTTTTAATGAAGTTGAAAGTAAAAAATATGATGACGTCTTTAAAGTAGAAAATAAGACTCAAGCTGTACCACTTGTATATTTATATAACACTCATCAAGGAGAAAAATATCTTATAAGTCCATCGCAAACAATAACTCCATCAATATCATATGCTTCGAATTATCTTAAAGAAAAGTTAAGTAAAAATAATATATATTCTATCGTTGAAAATAGAAGTGTAGAGGATATATTAGTTACTAATGGATGGAATTATGCATCTAGTTATAAAGCATCAAGAATATATATTGAGGATATATCTAAAAGTTATCCTTCGATAAAATATTTTATTGATATTCATAGAGATTCAGGATCGCATAAAGCATCATCGTTATGTATTAATGATATATGTTATGCAAAGATATTATTTTTAATAGGTACTGAAAATAATAATTACATCATTAATGAGAATTTTTCTAATAAGATAAGTAATAAAGTTAACGAGAAAGTAAATGGTTTATCAAAAGGGATTCTTAGAAAAGGTGGTAGAGGGGTAAATGGAATATATAATCAAGATTTTTCAGGCAGAACGATATTAATTGAAGTAGGAGGAGAAAATAATTCTATAGACGAAGTCTATAGAACTATTGATATATTATCTGATGCAATTACTGAAGTAATAAAGGAGGATATGTAATGGAAAATGAAAAAAGAAAAATGCATCCGTTTTTTAAACTATTAATTATATTATTTATTATATTTATAGCATTTTATATATCACTTGAAAGTGGTTATTATCCTAGTAGGGTTCAAAAGAGAACAATTACAGTTAATAATGAAATGGTAAGTTTTGAAACTGATTTATCTAAACATAAAAAAATAAATAAGCAAGGATATGTAAAAAAAGATATTGATTATTCTAATTTTGTTACGAAAACAGCAAATGCTTTAACATATTCTCTTGGTAAAGCAATTGAAGAAGGAACAAAAGGTATTGGAAAAACATTTAAGATATTATTTGGTTAAACTTTAAAAATAGATTAATTTAAGATATAATAACCTTGGTGTTAAATATGAAAAAAGATTTAATAAGAAATTTTTGTATCATTGCTCATATAGACCATGGTAAATCAACACTTGCTGATCGTATTCTGGAAATCACTAACGCAGTTAGTAAACATGACATGAAAGATCAATTGCTTGATAATATGGATCTAGAAAGAGAAAGAGGCATTACAATTAAACTTAATGCCGTTTCTTTAAAGTACAAATATAATAATGATGAATATTTACTAAATTTAATAGATACTCCTGGTCATGTCGACTTTTCCTATGAAGTATCAAGAAGTTTAGCAGCTTGTGAAGGAGCTATATTAGTTGTTGATGCTGCACAGGGAATTGAAGCACAAACTCTTGCTAACTTATACTTAGCTTTAAGTAATGATTTAAAAATAATTCCTGTTATAAATAAAATAGATTTACCTAATGCAAATGTTCCAAAAGTAAAAGAAGAACTTAAAAGAGTATTAGGCTTTAAAGATGAAGAAATACTACTTTGTAGTGGTAAAACAGGTGAAGGTGTAAAAGAATTATTAGATGCTGTTGTTGAAAGAATTGAACCACCAATAGCAGATGATAATAAAAAAACAAGAGCGCTTGTTTTTGATAGCTACTTTGATCCATATAGAGGAGTAATTCTTTTAGTTAAAGTTGTAGATGGAAAAATAAAAGTAAAAGATGACATTACAATGATGGCAAGTAAAAGTAACTTTGAAATTATTGAACTTGGTATTAGAACTCCAAAAGAAATAAAAAAAGAAGAATTATCATCTGGTGAAGTTGGATGGATATGTGCAAGTATTAAAGACATATCAAAAGTGGCAGTAGGTGATACAATCACTTTAACAAATAATCAAGCTGAAGAACCACTTGCAGGATATAAGCCAATGAAACCAATGGTTTATTCTGGTTTATTTCCAATTGAACCAAATTTATTTGAAGATTTAAAAGAAGCATTAAATAAATTAAAACTTAATGATGCTGCTCTTACATTTGAACCTGAAACATCAGATGCCTTAGGTTTTGGTTTTAGAACAGGATTCCTAGGTCTACTTCATATGGAAATTATTATGAGCAGAATTGAAAGGGAATTTGGTATTGGATTAATAGCAACATCCCCATCTGTTATATATAAAGTTACTCTAACTGACGGGACAGTTGAGGACATAGATTCTCCAAATAAAATGCCTGATAGAACATACATTGCTAAAATTGAAGAACCTTATATATATACAAACATAATTGTTCCATCAGATTATATTGGACCTATAATGGAGCTATGTCAAAATAAAAGAGGTATTTATAAATCTTTAGAATATATTGATGAAGAAAGAGTAAATATTCATTACGAAATACCTTTATCAGAAATTGTATATGATTTCTTTGATAAATTAAAATCATCAACTAAAGGTTATGCATCATTTGATTATGAAATATGTGGTTACTTACCATCTGATTTAGTAAAAATGGATATATTACTAAATGGTGAAAAAGTAGATGCTTTAAGTTTAATAGTACATAAAGAATTTGCATATCCTAGAGGAAAAATGATTGTTGAAAAACTAAGAGAAATAATTCCAAGACAAATGTTCCAAGTACCAATCCAAGCAAGTGTTGGAAGTAAAATAATTGCAAGAGAAAATATCTCTGCTATGAAGAAAAATGTTTTAGCAAAATGTTATGGCGGAGACGTATCTCGTAAGAGAAAACTACTTGAAAAGCAAAAAGAGGGTAAAAAACGTATGAAAATGGTTGGTAGTGTAGAAGTGCCTCAAGAAGCTTTCTTAGCAGTGTTAAGTGGTGATTAATAATGGCAAGATCAGTTTATATACATATACCATTTTGTCGTGAAATATGTTCATACTGTGATTTTTGTAAAATGTTTTATGTAAAAAAATGGGTTGGTAGATATCTAGATGAGCTATATAATGAAGTATCAGATAGATATGAGGGTGAACTAATTAAAACACTATATATTGGTGGTGGAACTCCATCATCACTAAGTAGTGAAGATTTTGAAAAATTAGAAAAAGTAATAAGTCTTTTTGAATTTGCTGAAGGATACGAATTTACCTTTGAAGCAAATTTAAAAGACTTAAATGATATCTTACTTGCTAAACTTAAAAATATTGGAGTAAATAGATTAAGTATAGGTATAGAATCATTTGATAATGATAAACTTAAACTTATGGGTAGAGAAGCTGATTTTGAAAATGCGAGTAAAGTTATTAAGATAGCCAGAAGTAAAGGCTTTGATAATATTAATATAGATATGATTTATGGTTTCCCAAAAGAAACTCTTCAGGTTCTAAAAGAGGATGTAAAAAAAGTATTAAAGTTAAAACCAGACCATATCAGTTTTTACTCATTAATACTTGAACCTAATACAAGATTATATCTTCATTATAAAAATGGAATTGAACAAGATGAAGAATATGAAATGTATCAATATATTAATAAGACGTTACAAAAAGCAGGATTTACTCATTATGAAGTAAGTAATTATGCAACTAAAGATAAAGAATCAAAACATAATATTGTTTATTGGAAAAATGAAGAATATTATGGATTTGGACTTGGAGCTGCAGGTTATCTTCATGAAGTAAGATATGAAAACACAAAAAATATAAATAAATATTTAGAACATAAACACATATATAAAAGGGAACTTGTATCACTTGAAGACGAAAAGAAAAATAAACTTATGCTAGGTCTTAGAATGATGGAAGGTATTAACTTAAATGAATGGTTCTTAAAATATAACGAGAATCTTGAAGCAGATCCAAATATTAAAGATATGATTAAAAAGAAAATGCTTATTGTTGAAAATAATCATTTATTTGTTAATCCCAAAAAGATA
>JAILQR010000044.1 GCA_024698845.1 Bacilli bacterium
GGTGCAGCAATAAAAGATATTTTATCTACTATTAAAAGAAGATATCCAATTTGTGAAACTATATTATTTCCATCACTTGTTCAAGGATCTGCTGCTGCACCTGATATAGTAAAACAAATAGAAAAGGCTCAAGAATATAACTTGGATGTTTTAATTGTTGGCCGTGGAGGAGGATCTATTGAAGATTTATGGGCATTTAATGAAGAAATAGTTGCAAGAGCTATTTATAGTTCTTCTGTTCCTGTAATATCCGCTGTAGGTCATGAAGTTGATTATACTATTGCTGATTATGTAGCTGACTTAAGAGCTCCAACTCCAACTGGAGCTGCAGAAATGGCTGTTCCAGTACTTACAGATGTTCTTGTAATGCTAGATAATTATAAAATAAGACTAAGAGAAAATATTTTAAAAACTTTAAAACAAAGTGAACTAAGATTAAATAAAGTTAAAGATTCATTTATTTTATCTAATCCACTTGCTATGTACGAAGTAAAGGAAGAAAAATTAAATAATTATGTTATGGTACTTAATAATTATATTTCTGATATTTTACTGAAAAAGAAACATACATTAAAGCTAGATTTAAATACACTTAAATTATTAAATCCAGTTAACATAATGGAAAAAGGTTATTCTTTAGTTAAGATAGACGATAAAATTATTAAAGATACTAAAAATTTAAACGTAAATGATAAAGTAGAAATTAAATTATACAAAGGTGAAGTAATAGCCGAAGTAAAGGAGATTAAATAATGGAAAAAGAAAAAACTTTTGAAGAAGCTCTAGAAGAACTTGAATCAATAATTAAAGAACTAGAAATGGGTAATGCCCCACTAGATGATGCAATAAAAAAATATACTGAAGCTATGAAACTTGCTAAAGTATGTAATGATAAATTAGAAAATGCTACTAAAAGCGTTAATAAAATACTAGAAGAAAACGGAAAATTAGAAGACTTCAAAATCGAAGAATAGTTTTCTATTTTATGAAAAAACCTCCTTATTAGGAGGTTTTTAATATATAAATAAAAGAGTAAATAATGATAAATTAATCCCTTAATCTCTTTTATTTATTGAACTTTTATAATATAATTATGTGTAGTTGGTGATAAATATGAAATTAAAAGGAAGTTATTTTTATACTTTAAGAGAAGATGCTAAAGATGAAGAAAGTGTATCTGGAAATCTTTTAGTTAGATCAGGAATGATCAAAAAGGTTGCAGCTGGTATTTACATGTATTTACCTTTAGGACTTAAAACATATAAAAATGTCCAAAATATTATTAAAGAAGAAATGGATAAAGCTGGTGCTCAAGAATTATTAATGCCATCTTTAATCCCTGCAGAAGTATATGATGCTTGTGGAAGAGTTGAAGCATTTGGTTCTGACATGTTTAATTTAAAAGACAGAAAAAATGCTCATATGGTACTTGGCCCAACTCATGAAGAACTATTTACTATAGCTGCTAAAGCAATGGTAAAAAGTTATAAAGATTTACCATTTACTATATATCAACAAGCAGAAAAATTTAGAGATGAACCAAGACCAAGATTTGGTTTAATCAGAGTAAGAGAATTTGTAATGAAAGATGCTTATTCATTTAATAAAAATGACGATGATCTTCATGAATCATACATGAAAATGTTTAATGCATATAAAGCTATCTTTGATAGAATGGGTATTGACTATAAGATAGTTAGAGCATCAGTTGGTGCTATGGGTGGAGATTTATCAGAAGAATTCCAAGCTATAACTGATACTGGAGAAGATACTTTAGTTTTATGTGATAAGTGTGACTACGCATCTAATTTAGAAGTAGGATCATTTAAGATTGAAGAATCAACTGAAGAAGAAAAAAATTTAGAAATGGTTGAAACTCCACATAAAGAAACTATTGAAGAAGTATCTGAATATTTAAATGTTGATGTTAAGAAAACTGTTAAAGCTTTATTAATGACAGTTGATGGAAATTTAACTATTTTCTTCATTAGAGGAGATAGAGATTTAAATGAAGATAAGGCATTAAAACTAGTAGGTGGAAAAGAACTAGGATTTGCCGATGATGCTCTAATTGCAACATCTACTGCAGTTGCTGGTTTCACTGGTCCTGTTGGACTTGAAAACGCTAAAATAGTAGTAGATGAAGAAGTGTTACATATGAAAAACTTTGTAACAGGAGCAAATAAAGAAGGATACCACTATATAAATACTAACGTTAAAGATTTCAAATATGATTTATCTGGTGAAATATCTAATGTAGTAGAAGGAGATATTTGTCCTAAATGTGGTGGAAGAATCTACTTCAAAAAAGGAATTGAAATTGGTAATACATTTAAACTTGGTAAACACTATGCTGAAGATTTAGGTTTAACATATTTAGATGAAAATAATAATGAACAAGTTCCAACTATGGGATGTTATGGTATAGGACCTGGTAGAGTACTTGCATCAATTATTGAACAAAACCATGATGAACATGGTATGATACTACCACTTGAAGTTGCTCCATATAAAGTATCTATTGTTGCAACAAATACTAAAGATGAAGATATTATGAACTATGCTAATAAACTTCATGATGATTTAGAAAACTTAGGTATTGATACATTACTTGATGATAGAGATGAAAGACCTGGAGTTAAATTCAATGATATGGACTTAATTGGTATTCCAATTAGAGTTACAGTTGGTAAAAAACTTGCTGATGGGTTAGTTGAATTAAAACTAAGAAGTGAATCAGAATTCATTGAAGTTGAATCTTCTAAAGTGGTTGATAAAATTCAAGAAATCATTAATAAATAATTAAAGATATCACTATGTGATATCTTTTCTTTTTTATAAATGATATAATATATAAAGTATATATAGGATGTGCATGCTTATGAAAATTCATTTAATTATATCCGATAGTTATTACTTTATTAAAGAAACACTATATAAAATATATGGTGATTTTGATAATGTAACAAAAATTAATTATAAAGATATTA
>JAILQR010000120.1 GCA_024698845.1 Bacilli bacterium
TACTCATCTAAAGCATTCATATAAACACCATCCTTTCTTTCACAAAACACAAAAAGTGTGATTATTATATAACTTTATGCAAATAAAAACAATGATATTTCTATCATTGTTTATTAAGCATTTATTATTTCTAAATAGTAAAAATCTACAGAACATCCTGAGCATGAACTAAGAGTTCCACTATAAAAAGGTGAACCATGTAAATTATTTGCTTGAGATAAATATATTGGGAATGATGTAACCCATCCATTTGAACCTCCAGAAGGAAGCCAACATAAGAATTTGTATCCAGAATCAAGTGATACATAATCATCAAGCCACATACCATTTGATACATAGCCATTTTTAACTGTTACTTTTTTTACCTTTACAATATCTCCAAGTTGTTTACCATTTACCTTAATTGTATTTCCTTGTAAATTTAAATTCGAACTTCCAGCACCTTTAACCCAGAAGTTACCGTCAGCAGCATAAATATTTCCTGTTTGTACTCCATGGTAATACCAATCTTCCCAACCAAATCCAGTTGTTTTATCTATTCCAAGTTGAAGTCCACTATCAGAAAAATATGAAGTTGGATTATTTCTAAAATAATTTTTACCATTAATAGTAAATGTAGCGTTATTACTAGCATTAGCTATATCAATAGATGTACCTTTTAACTTAATAGCACCTTGTTCGCTATTTATATATAAGTTCTTATCTTGAAGATACATTCCAGCATAGCCAATCCCATTCATATAAAAATCTATCCAAGGTCTTTCATCAGTATCTCCATTTTTACCAAGATTTATACCAGCTTCGCTATATGGATGTCTTACTTTACTTTGAGAAGTTGTATATTCAGGAAAATATGATTCAATTGTACTAAGTCTACTATTTATATTGCTATAATCAGTTGCTGCAGCATATAAATCATCAACGGCACCTTGGACTGTTGATTGACTCATACCAGTATTAGAATTATCGTATGATACTTCATTTGAATCATATAAAGTACCTGATGCAAGAGCATTTAAAAACATAGATGCAAAAACAGCTAAAACAAAAGTTATAACAAATTTTACGTTATCGCTCTTCATACGCATACTCTCCATTTTATATTTATAAATAAAGTATACCTTTAATAATTAATTTTTGCAAATTAAAAACTAAGGAATATTCCTTAGTTTTATTCTGAATAATCACAAGAAGAACATACTATTTTTTTGCCCTTTTCAGTTAGAATATTTCCACACTCTGGACATTTTCTATCAAGTGGTTTATTCCAAGATGCAAAATCACATTTTGGATAATTAGAACATCCATAGAAGATTTTTCCTCTTCTTGTTCTTTTTTCAACTATATCCTCACCACATTTAGGGCATTTACAAACTGATTTAACTTCTCTTTCTTCTTGTTTAATGTACTTACATTTAGGATAATTTGAACAAGCTACAAACTCACCAAATCTACCATTTCTAATAACAAGTGGTGATCCACAGTTTGGACAATCTTCTCCAGTTTCTTCTGCTTGTTTTTTCTCCATCTCATTAAATGCTTTATCAAGAAGTGGTTCAAAACCAGCATAGAAATCTTTAAGTACCTTAGTAGAATCTTTTTTATCTTCAGCTATTTCATCTAAATCTTTTTCCATATTAGCTGTATATTCTACATTAATAATAGAATTAAAGAATTCTTGTAATTTATCATTAGTTTCAATTCCAATACTTGTTGGAACAAATCTTTTATCAACTAGTGATACATAACCTCTAGCTTTAATAGTTTGCATTATAGTTGCATATGTAGATGGTCTACCAATACCTAAAGCTTCAAGTTCCTTAATTAATGAACTTTCAGTAAATCTTGCTGGTGCTTTAGTAAAGTGTTGTTCTTTATTAATTTCATCACAAACTATAGTTTTACTTTTATAATCTTTAAAGTTTGGTAAAACTTTATCATCACTTTCTTCATAATCTCCATATACTTTTAAATAACCATCAAAAGTAGTTACTGATCCATTTGCTTTAAATAAATATCCATTGTTATCTAAATTAATAGTAGTAGATAAATATTTAGAATCAGCCATAAGTGATGCAAGTGCTCTATAGTAAATAAGTTTATATAATTTATATTCATCAGGTGATAAATATTCTTTTATATCTTCTGGTTTTCTATTAATTGATGTAGGTCTAATACCTTCATGGGCATCTTGAATATTTTCTTGTTTTTTACCTACTTTTACGGAACCTATATATTCTTCTCCGTATTTACCTTTAATAAATCCAAATACATCTTTAGTAAATTCAGGAGATAATCTAACAGAATCTGTTCTCATGTATGTAATTAAACCGACAGTTTCATCACCTAAATCTATACCTTCATATAGTTTTTGAGCAACACGCATAGTTTTAGATGAATCAAATCCATATTTATTATATGCTGCTTGTTGCATAGTTGAAGTTTTAAATACTTCTTTACTCTTTTTAGATTTTTCTGTTTCATTAATAGAATCAATATCAAATGAATTAGATAATTTATCAAGTATTTCATTTGCTTCTACTTCACTTTTAATTTCAATATTTTTTCCATGATATTTTTCTAAAGTAGCTTCAAAAGAACCAAAACTTGCAGATATACTCCAGTACTCTTCTGGATTAAATGCTTCTATTTCTCTTTCTCTATCGACAATTATTTTTAGTGCTACGCTTTGAACACGACCTGCAGATTTACCACCAGTTTTAGATTGCATTAATTTGCTTAATCTAAAACCTATAATTCTATCTAATATTCTTCTAGTTTCTTGACTATGAACTAAGTCCATATCTATTTTACGAGGATTATTAATAGCATCTTTAACAACATCTTTAGTAATTTCGTTAAATACTACTCTTTCATATTTTTCCTCAGGAATATTAAGTTCATCAAAAAGATGCCAACTAATAGCTTCTCCTTCACGGTCTGGGTCTGTAGCAAGATAAACCATGTCAGCTTTATCAGTTAGCTTCTTTAATTCTTTAACATCTTTATTTTTACCTTTAATAATGACATATTTAGGAGTAAAGTCATTATCTATATCAACACCAAGGCCAAATTTACCACTTGTTGCTAAATCTCTAACATGACCTTTACTTGATACTACGTTAAAATCACTACCTAAATATTTTTCGATTGTTTTACTTTTAGCTGGGGATTCAACAATAACAACTTTCTTCATAAATACATCCTTTCTAATTTTCCAGATCAATATTTAAAGCGACTTGATTAGTATCAGCATCATCTACAGTAGTAGATGGTGCTTCAACTTTATATTTTTCAAGTGCTTGTTCTAAATATTTGAAATAATTATTCTTTATTGCAAGAGAACTCATTTTCATCTTGTAAGATACTTTTTCATTAATAGCCTTTATTTCTTCATTAGTATAGCCATTATCAGTAAATTGTTTTACTGCTCCATTAGCAGCATTATAATATGCTCTTTCATTCTTCCAAGAGCCATCAGCAAATACAACTAATGATTCATAATCATCTGATAATAAATCATGTCCCATATATAATCTTGGATCATAATTTAAATCAAATAAATTTGCAAGAGTCGGAACTATATTAATATAAGAAGTATAATCTGTAAAGGTTTTTGCTTCCATTTTACTATTATATATTACAAATGGTACTCTCTCTATTTCATAATTATCTAAGTTATAATCAAGTACTGTACTTATGGTATTTTTACTCATACCATATGGATAATGATCACCATATAATACGATAACTGTATCATCTAAAATACCTTTTTCTTCTAATCCTTTTAATAAAACTCCAAGACCATCATCAGTTACTTTTGCTTTAGATAGATATCTCTTCATTTCTCTTGAATATGGTAAATCAGCAAAAGCATCTAAATATTTATCACCTAAAATACTAGATGATGAATATGGTTGATGAGCTGATACTGTTGTAAGCCATGTCATAAATGGTCTATCATCAGTTGTATTAGTTAAAATATCTAAAGCTTTATACATAAAGTCTTCATCAGATGCCCAGTTAACATATTCAGTTTGGTAAGGTATTCCTAAATCTCTAACACCATAATATGCACCAGAACCCATATTTTTATGAATAGTAGATCTATAATAATATGCCTCTGTATAATCATGCATTGATGATGTTCTATAACCATCATTATTATATAGATTAAATATAGATTCAAAATATGTATTATTTTTATATACATTAGCAGTACAGTTATTATTTATAGTATATAAAGATAGCATTCCACTCATTTCATTATTACCTGTTGCACAGCTATTTCTTGGTGAGAAGTTATTTTCCCAGTGCCATCCATTAGTATACATTTTATAAAAGTTAGGGAATAACTCTGGATTTATAAATATATCAGAAATTGATTCCATCATAATAAAGATAACATTCTTGCCCTTAAACATACCTGTATAATCATTTTTACTAGTTATTTCTTGAGATATAAAATAATTATTTAAAGTATTATATGTACTATTTTTTTCATTTTCGATAACTTTTTCCCATGCAGTATCATCAATTATTCTAGTATAATCATTAACTTTATTTGGATCATGACTTTTCTTTTTATAATTATAAGTTAATTGTTCATCCATAGGAAATAAAGTAACTTTAATATCACCTAAGCAAAATACTGTTGTACCAAATTCTTGAATAGCAGTTGATGGTACTGATGGATTTACAATTAAATCAGTATTCTTAGTTAATTGTAAATCATTTTGCATAAATTTAAGTGTTATAGTTAAATAATATGAAGATATTAAAGCTAACATAAACCCACCAAGAGTTAATGTTTTAATATATAATTTATATTTTCTGGTTTCTTTATCTATATTATTTCTTTCATTATTATATA
>JAILQR010000123.1 GCA_024698845.1 Bacilli bacterium
CTTTTAAAAACAAAATCAAAAACTGGTGGACGTAATAATCAAGGTAAAATGACTGTTCGTCATATCGGTGGCGGTGCTAAAAGAAAATACCGTTTAATTGATTATAAAAGAAATAAAGTTGGAGTTACTGGTAGAGTAGCAACAATTGAATACGATCCAAATCGTAGTGCAAACATCGCTCTAATTAATTATAGAGATGGTGAAAAAAGATACATTATTGCACCAAAAGATTTAAAAGTTGGAGCAATTATTGAAAACGGACCTCAAGCTGATATTAAAGTTGGTAACTCATTACCACTTGCTAATATTCCAGTTGGTACTGTTGTTCATTGTATCGAATTAAAACCTGGAAAAGGTGCAGAATTATGTAGAGCCGCTGGTTCTAGTGCACAAATTCTTGGTAGAGAAGATAAATATGTATTAATTCGTTTACAATCTGGTGAAGTTAGAAAAGTACTTGGTACTTGTATAGCTACTATCGGAGTTGTAGGAAACGAAGATTACGAATTAGTTAATTTAGGTAAAGCTGGTCGTACTCGTCATTTAGGTATCAGACCAACTAACCGTGGTTCTGTTATGAACCCTAACGATCACCCACATGGTGGTGGTGAAGGACGTTCTCCAATCGGACGTAAGAGTCCACTTACTCCTTGGGGTAAACCAGCACTTGGTTATAAAACTAGAAAATCTAAAAAAGCATCTAACAAGCTTATTGTTAGTAGAAAGAAAAAATAGGAGGATATAATGGCAAGAAGTTTAAAAAAGGGACCTTATGTAGCTGAAAGCTTACTTAAGAAAATCCAAAAATTAAATGAATCAAACAAAAAAGAAGTTGTTAAAACTTGGTCAAGACGTTCTACTATTTTTCCAGATTTTGTAGGACATACAATTGCTGTTCATAACGGTAAAGAATTTATCCCTGTATACGTTACAGAAGATATGGTAGGACATAAACTTGGTGAATTCGCTTTAACTCGTAAGTTTGGCGGACATGCAGGTCAAAAGTAGGAGGTAATTAGATGGAAACTTATGCAATACATAAAAATGCTATGATCGCTCCTCGTAAGGCTCGTATGACACTTGATTTAATAAGAGGAAAAAGTGTTAATGCTGCAAATGCAATTTTAGATAATACAAATACTAAAGCTTCTAGATTAATTTCTAAAGTTTTAAATTCTGCTATTGCTAACGCAGTTAATAACTTTGGAGCAAAAGAAGAAGAATTAAAAGTAGTAGAATGCTACATTAATCCTGGTGTTGTTCTAAAGAGAATTAAATTCGCATCTCGTGGAAATGTTGATCGTAGAGATAAAAGAACTAGTCACATTACTATCAAAGTAAGTGATAATAAAAAAGGTAAGGAAGGAGCATAATCATGGGTCAAAAAGTAAGTCCAATAGGATTAAGAATTGGTGTTAATAAAGACTGGGAATCAAAATGGTTCGCTGGTAAAGATTTCGCATCAAATCTTGATAAAGATATTAAAATTCGTGAATACATTGCTAAAAAATTAAAAAATGCAAGTATTGCTTCTGTTCTTATCGAAAGAAAGAAAGACAGAGTAGATGTTACAATCAATACTGCTAAACCTGGTGTTATCATCGGACGTGGTGGAGAAGACATCGAAAAAATCAGAAAAGAAATCAAAAGAGTTGTTAACGAAGATATTTATTTAAATATTGTTGAAGTTAAAAACCCAGATTTAAATGCTCAACTTGTTGCAGAAAATATTGCTCAACAAATTGAAAACCGTGCTCCATTTAGAAGCGCACAAAAAAGAGCTATCAGAAACACTATGAAGGCTGGTGCTAAAGGTATTAAAACTGCTGTATCTGGTCGTTTAGGTGGAGCTGAAATGGCTCGTACAGAAGGATATACAGAAGGAACTGTACCTCTACATACAATTAGAGCTGATATCGACTATGCTACTGCAGAAGCTGATACAACTTATGGAAAAATTGGTGTTAAGGTATGGATCTATAAAGATGAAATCCTTCCTACTAAGAAGTCAGTAAAGGGGGAAGATAAACATGTTAATGCCAAAAAGAACTAAATATCGTAAACCTCATCGTGTAAGTTATGATGGACATGCACGTGGAAATACTGAACTTCATATTGGTGAATACGGACTTCAAGCAAAAACATCTGCTTGGGTATCTGCTAGACAAATCGAAGCAGCTCGTATCGCTATGACTCGTTACATGAAACGTGGAGGAAAAGTTATTATTAACGTTTTCCCTCATCACGCTTTAACTAAAAAACCTCTTGAAACTAGACAAGGTAAAGGTAAAGGTAACGTAGATCAATTCGTTGATGTTGTTAAAAAAGGTAAAATTATGTTTGAAATAAGTGGAGTTTCTGAAGAAATCGCTCGTGAAGCTTTAAGACTTGCTTCTCATAAATTACCTGTTAAATGTAAATTCGTAAAGAAAGAAGAAAAGGCTGGTGAATCAAATGAAAACTAATGAACTTAGAAAATTATCTACTGAAGAATTAGTAAAAAAAGTTAATGAAAATAAACATGAATTATTTGATTTAAGATTAAAACAATCAACTGGTTCACTAGAAAAACCTTCACAAATTAAAAATTTAAGAAAAGAAGTAGCTAGAATCAAAACTATACTAAAAGAAAGAGAAGGAGCAGAAAATGGAGAAAACTAATAACCGTCAAGAATTTACTGGTAAAGTAATTAGTGCTGCTAATAACAAAACTATTACTGTATTAGTAGAAACTTATAAAAAAGATCCATTATATGGAAAAAGAGTTAAATACTCTAAAAAATATACAGCTCACGACGAAGATAATAAAGCTAAAGTAGGAGATACAGTTAGAATAAGAGCTACAAGACCTCTTTCAAAAACAAAGAGATTTGAACTTGTAGAAATCTTAGTTGAAGCTGTTATCCTATAAGGAGGTACTAGTTTATGTTAATGCAAGAATCAAGATTAAAAGTTGCTGATAACACTGGTGCTAGAGAATTATTAGTTATTCGTGTTATGGGTGGTTCTAAAGTTAAAACTGCTAACATCGGTGATGTTGTAGTTGGTACTGTTAAAAAAGCTATCCCTAACAGTAATATGAAAAAAGGAAAAGTTGTTAAAGCTGTAATCGTTAGAAGTGTTCAAGGTGTTCGTCGTAAAGACGGTTCATATATTAAATTTGATGACAATGCTTGTGTAATTATCAGAGATGATAAAACACCAATTGGAACTCGTGTTTTAGGTCCAGTTGCTCGTGAACTACGTGAAAAAGATTATATGAAAATCGTTTCACTAGCAAGCGAAGTTATATAGGAGGAAATAAACAATGAAAGTTAAAGTTGGAGATAACGTAAGAATTATTGCTGGAAAAGACAAAGGTAAAGAAGGTAAAATAATTCGTACTTTAAAGAAAAAAGACAAAGTTGTTGTTGAAGGACTTAATATTGTTAAAAAACACTCTAAACCAAATAATACTAACGATAAAGGTGGTATCTTCTCAATTGAAGCACCAATTCATGTTTCTAACGTAAAAGTTATTGATAAAAAAGCTACTAAAGAAAAAACAGAAAAGAAAACTGTAAAAGAAGCTCCTGCTAAAAAAGCAGCAGCTAAAAAATCTACTAAAAAGGAAAGTAAGTAGGTGAATATATGAGTAATTTTAAAGATTTATATAATAAGGAAATTACAAAAGCACTTCATGATGAATTCAAATATACTTCTAGTATGGAAATTCCTAAACTAGAAAAAATTGTTATCAATATGGGTGTTGGTGAAGGTTCTAAAGATGATAAATATATTGAAGCTGCAGTAAAAGATTTAGAAATTATAGCTGGTCAAAAACCTGTTGTAACTAAAGCTAAAAAATCTATCGCAGGATTCAAATTAAGAGAAGGACAACCTGTAGGTGTTAAAGTTACACTTAGAGGTGAAAATATGTACAATTTCATGGAAAAACTTATTAAAGTTGCTCTTCCTCGTGTACGTGACTTCCACGGAGTATCAAAAACTGCTTTTGATGGACATGGAAACTATACTCTAGGAATTAAAGAACAATTAATTTTCCCAGAAATTGAATATGATAATGTTTACAAAGTAAGAGGAATGGACATTATATTTGTTACTACTGCTAAAACAAACAAAGAAGCAGAAGCATTATTAAAGGCATTCGGTATGCCTTATAGAAATTAGGAGGTAAAAACTTATGGCTAAGAAAAGTATGATCGTAAAACAACAAAGAACACCTAAGTTTAAATCACGTGCTTATACTCGTTGTACAAGATGTGGTAGACCTCATGGTGTGCTTCGTAAATTTGGTCTTTGTCGTATTTGTTTTAGAGAATTAGCAAATAAAGGACAAATTCCTGGTGTAAAGAAATCAAGTTGGTAGGAAAGGAGGAAAAGTAATATGTTTGTACAA
>JAILQR010000056.1 GCA_024698845.1 Bacilli bacterium
GATATAAAATTATGGAAGTACTAGCAAATGAACTAAGACCTCAAAAATTAGATGATATTTTAGGTCAAGAGCACATAATTGGTAAAAATAAAATAATTAATAACTTAATTAAAAATAAAAAAATGTTTTCCATGATTTTATATGGAAAACCAGGTATAGGTAAAACAAGTATAGCTAAAGCTATAGCAAATGAACTTGATATGCCTGTTAGATTTTTAAATGCAACCGTAAATAATAAGCAAGATTTTGATATTGTTATAGCTGAGGCTAAAATGGAAGGAACTCTTTTATTAGTAGTTGATGAAATTCATCGTATGAATAAAGATAAACAAGATATTCTTCTTCCTCATATAGAATCAGGTTTAATAGTATTAATAGGTTTAACTACTTCTAATCCTTATCATAAAATTAATCCTGCAATAAGAAGTAGATGTCAAATCTTTGAACTTAAAAGTTTAACTGAAAAAGATATTATTAAAGGTTTAAAAAGAGCTTTAGATAAACTAGAAGGTATAAAAATAAGTGATGATGAACTTAAATATATTGCTGCTTTATCCAATGGAGATATAAGATCTGCTTATAACTTACTTGAAATAGCTTACTACTCTACTACAGATCACAAAATAACATTAGATATAATTAAAAAAATAAATTCTAAACCAGTATTTTTTCATGATAAAGATGAAACAGGTCATTATGATTTACTTAGTGCATTTCAAAAATCTATTAGAGGATCAGATCCTGATGCTGCAATACACTATTTATCAAGACTTTTATATGCTGGTGATTTAGATAGTATATATAGAAGATTATCAGTTATTGTATATGAGGATATAGGACTTGCAAACCCATCTATGGGGCCAAAACTACATGCTGCTATAGAAGCATCAGAACTTGTTGGAATGCCAGAGGCAGTAATAATACTTGGTGAAGTTGTTATAGAAATGGCAATATCTCCTAAATCTAATTCAGCATCATCTGCAGCACTTGCTGCATATAATGATGTTTCAAATGGTATTACAGGAGATATACCTGAAAATATTAGAATAGATACAAAAACATATAAATATCCTCATGATTATCCTAAATCTTGGGTAAAACAAAATTATATGCCTGATAACTTAAAATCAAGAAAATATTATGAACCTAGGTTTAATAAGTATGAAGCTAGTTTATATAAATTATATAAAGAAATGAAAGGTGAAGAAAAATGAAAATAACTATGTTAGGTACAGGAGCATATGGTATAGCACTATCATTTATGCTTGCTAAAAAGAAAGAAAATAATATTGTTTTATGGACAGAAAATGAAGAAAATGTAAGAGAATTTAATGAATCTCATACTTTAAATAGAATATTTGAAGGTAAAAAATTACCTGATAATATTTCTATTACTACTTCTTATGAAGAAGCTTTAAAAGATGCTGGTTTAATTTTTATCGCATCAGCAGCTAAATGGGTTGATGATGTATGTGGTGGTATTAAACCATATTACGATGGTAAAACTCCAATATGTATTGCATCAAAAGGTATTGAAGAAACTACTGGTTCATTCTTATCTGATATTGTTGGAAATGTTCTTAATACTGAAAATACTGCTGTATTATCAGGCCCTACATTTGCTATTGATATGGTAAATAATGATCCTATAGCACTAGCACTTGCTGGTACTAATCAATACACTATTGATACAGTTAAAGAAAATTTATCAAATGATACATTAAAACTAAGAGAATGCAATGATTTAATTGGTATTCAAATATGTGGTTCAATTAAAAACGTTATAGCTATTGCAGCAGGTATGGTTAAAGGTCTTGGTTATACAGAATCTACTTTAGCCTTCTTAATTAATGAATCACTTCATGATATTAAATACTTAATTGATAAGTTAGGTGGAGATAAAAAAACTGTATTATCTTTTGCAGGTGTTGGAGATTTACTTTTAACTTGTACATCTACTAAATCAAGAAACTACTCTTTTGGTTACACAGTAGGTTCTACAAAAGATCCAAAAAAAATAGAAGAATTTCTAGAAACACATACTGTAGAAGGTTACTATACTCTATCTTCTATTTATAAATTAGTTAGAACTAATAATATTGATTTACCAATCATTAATCTAATATATGATATTATTATGAATGGAAAAGATCCAAACGAACTTCCTAAGTTCTTAATAGAAAAAGAATAGATATAAAATCTATTCTTTTTATTTTACATACCTATGCACGAAAACATAGAATATTGCTAACTGCACTATTAACATAATGCATCAATCCCCCTGAATTCATAATAAGTATATCAAATTATCGAACAAATGTCAAGTTTTGCTATTTGTTTATAGTTTTTCTAATAATGTAACTTGCAATTAAAATACCTGCAGATGCTGGTACAAAGGCCATAGATCCTGGTGTTCTATCTTGATTTTTAACTGGTAGTTCTTTTGACCAACAAACAGTTACTTTTTTATTTAATTTATTATCTTTAATTAATTTTCTAAGTACTTTTCCAAGAGGATCATTATATGTTTTATCAAGTGTTGTTATAGTTAATTCTTCTGGGTTAAATCTGTTTCCTGTACCTAAGCAAGAAATAATATTTATATTGTTTTCTTGTGCAAATCTAATTAAATCAAGTTTAGTTGTGACTGTATCACAGGCATCAATAATATAATCGTAATCTTTATCAAGTAAAGTATTTATATTATCTGTAATTAAAAATTCA
>JAILQR010000077.1 GCA_024698845.1 Bacilli bacterium
TATAGATCTATAATTTCTATGTATATAAATAGCATTATTTTTTGAACAAGATCTGATATAGTTAGATAATTCTACAGATCCTACATCATACATTAATGCAAAATCATATTTATTTCTTAGCTTTAATTTATCAAAAAAACCTAATTTTACTCCACCAAATGGTGAATTAATAACATTAACACTTCTTGGAATTTGATTTAACATATAAGATACAGAATTAACGAACACTAAATCTACATTATATTTAGTATAATCAACAGTATTCAGTAAGTTAACTAAACTTACGCCTATACTGTTAGCAGTTAAATTACTTATTCCAATAATTATGTTCTTTTTCATATTAGGTTTCCTTTCATTATATTTAGTCTTTATGTTTTATTCTTTGGTATTCTTGTTTCATTGTTACAATCATATCAGTTTGAAGTAAATCAATTTGGTTTTTAAATTTATCAATATTTAAAACACTCCTCATACCTGATATTGCAGCAATACCACCAACGATTATTAGCATGGTGTATAAAAATTGGTTTTCATCAAAATTAGCTATAGAATAACCAATTGCAGGTGCAGATAAAATACCTAATAAAGCATTAAATCTAGACATTGTAATTCTACTTTTATAATACTCTATATCATTTGAGATTTCGTCGAGCTTTTCAAATACACCTTCATTACGTATTTTAAATATAAAAATCATTGTCGCCAAATATTGTTGTATAACTTTTGAATAATTTCTAGAATTTGCAAGATATTGATCTTCCATAGTACAAATAGTACCATCTTCTTCTATTTTCATATAAATTATACTTATTATCCCATCTTCGACTTTGCATGATTGAGCAAAATACATTCCTTGTGTATCATGCCCATCAAGTACGCCAAAATCAATCCAAAAATCTTTCATATATCCCCCTAACCAATAAACTCAGTGATAATATCAATAATTTTAGTATTACCAAATTTAGGTTTTTTTGGTTTAAATTTGTTTAAATTTTTATATTCTCGAATAAAGTCGTCATAATCTTCAATTTTTCTAATATATCCTAGATCATGAAACTTATTAACAATTTGCAATTGATGATCATTTTTATGTTCTTTAAACTTTTCTAATCTTGCCATTGCAAATACTTTTTTGTCAGCTTTGATAGATGAAGTTATACTTCCTATACCACCATGAGAAACAATTAAGTCAGCTTTTTTAATATACTTGTTTAATTCTGCTTCTTCGATAAAATCAAAAGTTTTCATATTAGGGCTCTTAAACTTAGTATAACCAAGTTGAGCAACAACATCATCATTAATTATTCCTTTTTGAATTGCGTTATCAACAACTTTAAACAATCTTTCAAATTGCTTTGTTTGAGTCCCAGCTATAATTAATATCATATTATCCAACCTCCATATACGGCCTTTGGATAAACCTTTAACATATCTTCCCATTGTACAATGAATAAATCAGCAAATTTATATACTCTTTTTCCAGTAGCAGTTGGTGAAGTTATGTTTGCCATTGTTTCAATAAATATAATCTTTGATCTAAATATCTTTCCTATGCAACACATAGGGCCGGATGTGTGAGCACCTGTAGTAACAATATATTTCGGTCTAAATATAACAAAATAAAATAATGAAATAAAGCAATTTATAAATAATTTTAAAATGTTTATAAACTTGTTATCTGAAAAACTTAGTAAAAACTTAATATTATATTTTTTATAACTCTTTTTAAGCTTTTTCTTATTTTTTGATGATTCGGTAACTAACGTTACCTTGTAGTTTTTAAACATTGGTTCAAGCTTCATTAACTCAGAAAAATGACCACCTGTGCTAGATATAAACATAACTTTTTTCATTTTCGACCTCTTATTAATATGTTGATGTATCACAAAGACTTGATTGAATATTAGCAGATGATTCACCACAATAAATAGATGCATCAGCTGAAGATTCCTCTAATACTCCTATTGATACATTCTCAGAATTATCAAGTAAATAATATCCATTACTTAACCACATGTTAGATACAAATAAATCTCCAACAGTATATACAAGTATACTTCCCTTTAAAGACGTATTAGGATCTAAATCTTTAACATTATAGCATTTACAAATGTCATTTCCATTATTATTTTCTGCTAAAGTTTGTAATTTTATAGCTTCTTCCACGAAACTATCTTTACTAGGAATTACTTCTCTTTTTGCAATAGCTTTCTTCTTTGGTGCTTCAGTTGTTTTAGTTTCTTGTTTATTAAATTTGTCTAAAGCATAGTAAACACCAGCTGCTCCAACAATAATAATCAATAAATATGTTAATACTTTTTTCAAATTCATCATTCCTTGTTTAAATATTATATCAAATATATAAGTATTTGTAATTAGATAATTAATGATATTTGTATATTTTAAGGCAAGCAAAAAAGCCTTTGAAAAAAGGCTTTTTGAAACAATTTAAATACGTAAATACTATCTTTTTGAGAATTGAGGAGCACGACGAGCTTTTTTAAGACCATATTTCTTACGTTCTTTAACACGTGCATCACGAGTTACGAATCCGTTTACCTTTAAAATATGTCTATAAGAAGATTCACTTGATTGATCAGTATTTGAATCAAATGACATTAAAGCTCTTGCTATACCTAAACGAATAGCTCCAGTTTGACCAGAGAATCCGCCACCTTTTACAACAACATCAATATCGAATCTATTTTCATTATTAGTAACAACTAATGGTTGTTTTAAATCCATTACTAATGTTTCATAAGGCATGTAGTCATTAACATCTTGTCCGTTAACAGTGATTTTACCAGTTCCGCCAACCATTCTAACTTGAGCGATTGATCTTTTACGACGACCTGTAGCAGTCCAAACTTGTTTATTAGCCATTGTTAACCTCCTTAATTAATTTCCATAGTTTCTGGTTTTTGAGCTTCATGTTTATGTTCAGCTCCAGCATAAACGAATAACTTTTTACCCATAGCTCTACCTAAAGAGTTGTGAGGAAGCATTCCTTTAATTGCTCTTTCAACCATTTCTTCTGGATATTTTTCAATCATAGTTTTAGCGTTACGTTCTCTTAATCCTCCTGGGAATCCACTATGGTTATAATACATTTTGTCATTTAACTTATTACCAGTTAAAACAACTTTATCTGCATTAATAACGATAACATAATCTCCGCAATCAACATGAGGAGTATATGTTGGTTTGTGTTTTCCACGAAGAACTGTAGCAGCTTTAGTAGCTAAACGACCTAAAGTTTTTCCTTCAGCATCGATAACATACCATTTACGATCTACTGTTTCTTTTTTTTGCATAAATGTACTCATAATTTTTCCTTTCATTATTCTTTTCTGCTTCGACTTTCCCACGGTCTAACAGTCGGAATAAATAAAATGTACCGCTTAAAATTATATGAAATTACGTAAAAAAAGTCAATTAAAAGTTTGAAAAAACTCCTATATTAACTTAATTTTACGAATTAATAATTGATTTTTTCTAATGTAAGGCCTTTTGCAGGTGCTGTTGATAAGGTTTTATCAGTTTTTTCGGATTCTAACAAACGTATAATTGTACTGTTATTAGCTTTACCTTTTCCAACATCCATTAAAGCTCCTACCAAATTTCTTACCATATATCTATAAAAACTTTTACCATAAAAATCAATCTTCAATTTATTTCCAAAGTGATGAAACTTAATTTTGTAGATAATACATTCATAGTTATCTCTAGTTCCACTAACAAAATTTTGGAAATTGTGAACTCCAAGAAATAACTTTGAAGCTTTTTGCATCTTTTTTATATCCAATTTTTTTGAAAAACACACATATTCATTATCGTAATCTTTCTTATTAAAAGAAATTTTATATGAATAGTGTTTTGACTTTACTGAAAATCTTGAATGAATAGAATCATCTACAATTTTGATAGATTTAATTTTTAAATCTGAATATTTATTATTAATATATTTTTTTATATCATTTAAACTTATCTGTGTATCAGTATCAAAATGAAAACATTGTCCCTTTGCATGAACGCCTCTATCAGTTCTTCCTGCACCTTTAATTAATATATTTTCACCAAAAATATCGCTTAAAGATTTTTCTAATTCATTTTGAACAGATCTCTTATCATTTTGTCTTTGAAATCCATAAAACTTAGAACCATCATACTTTACTATAGCAAAATATCTCATTCTAACTCTCTATATATAGCTTTTAGAATATCACTAGCATTATAGTAATCATCTAAAAGGTGGCCTTTCTTTCTAGATTCTAAGACAAAATCTATAAGTTCATGTTTATCAAAATATTTATAAACTTCCTTATCATAAATATCTTTTTTATTAATTACTTCTACAATTTCATTTTCTTCAACTAATAAATATTGATCAACTAAGCCTAAACAAAATGAAAAATCATTTGTTTTAATAATGAAGCCTATACCATATTCTTTAGAAATTTTTCTAAATAGTCTTTTAAAATATTCTTTTTCTTTATGACATAAGCCTTTTTCAAAGTGATCTAGAACAA
>JAILQR010000047.1 GCA_024698845.1 Bacilli bacterium
GCTACAAGCAAATCATATTTTTGAAAAAAAATCTGAAGAAACAAGGAAAGAAGTTACTACTTCTCAAATAGCGAATGCTGATAAAAATGAACATATTATAGATAAATCAAATATGAATAAACAAATCACAAATACATCAAAAAAAGATGAAGTTAAAGAAGCAGTAAAAGAAAAAAGAGAAGAAGATAAAAGAAAAAATACCGCTGTTGTTCAAACTTCTTCAACAAATGAATCCACTCAAGCTAACAACTCTAACAAAAAAATTGATGAAACTAATTACGGTACTTTTGGTAGATTATATGTATCAAGCTATAATGTAGCACTATATGATTACAACGTAAATACAGCATCTAATTACGCTTTACAGACTTTAGTAGATAATAAAGATAGTGCTGCTTATTATAAAAACAACGGCAAATTAGTTATTGCAGATCATTATAACCAAGGCTTTAGAATTTTAGTTAATTTAACTGAAGGCTCTACAGCATACATTAAATTTGAAGATGGAACTACACTAAGGTACAGCTTAATTAAAAAATCTGAAGGTACTAATACTGGACCAGATTTAGTCGATAAAGAAGGTAATTCATTCTTCAGTATGGACTCTGACTTAATTATGTATACTTGCTACGAAGGCGGAATAATGGCAACCCTTTGGACTTTATCATAAATTTAAAAAAAGAAAATCGATTTCTAAAAGAAATCGATTTTTTGTTTTCTTTTTAAAATAAGCACACCATCTTACTTTGATGATAACAAACGTCTACAAACATCACGCTGTGATTTTTGTTCTTCATTAAATGTAGGAAGACCAAGGGATAATCTTCGATATAAACTTAATTGATCTTGTGCATTTTTTGTTAACATATACTTGTCTTTATCATAAAAACTCAATTGTTTCCAACAACTTACATCGTCTGTACCAATTAAATACATATGAGTTGGACAAGTAGCAGATTTACGAACCATATTATAATTTTTAAGCAGTTCTCTTTCAAGAAGAATTTGAAATATATTTTTTATTCCATCAAATTTATCATTCTGACGGTTTAACATTTTAACAATATACGCATAAGAATCGCACTCAGCTTGTCTTTCGACAGGATTAAGTCTATAAAACATATGATAATCTTTTATAGATTTTTCAACTAGATCATCAAACCATTTAGTATCAATTAGTCCTACTGAATATGCTTGCATAAAGTTATTAGTTTCATAATACATTTCCACTTTATAACAAGCTCTACAAATAGCAGCTATATCAGATACTACATTTCTATCACAAGCAATTTTAAATTGACTTGCATGCACTATTTCGTGAAGAACAAGATGTGTGCCATACAAAATTTTATAGAGTCTAAATTCAAAATCTGTCAAAGATTCAATTGGCTTATCAAGTGAGTCTTGAAAGTCAAAAAAGTTTTCAGTGTAAATCTTTACTTCCTTAAATGTAGAATCATAACAACCAAGAGAACATATGCTTCCTTTACGCGGAGATTCGTCAGAAAAATCTACACCAGTTACATAACGATTAAGATCGTAATAATTAACAATTATATCTACAACATCATCTATATAATTTTTATCTATGTCTTTTCCATTTATAGCATAGTCATATGCTAATTGAAATATTTTATTTTCCATTAATATCCCCCAAATACAACTAAACAATCCAAAAACTAAATTATTAATGTAATTTCAAATCAAAACCCATTGGTAACTAGATTATAACAAGCAAAAAAATATAATTCAATCCAAAATAAAAAGCTAATAATTATATTAGCTTTTTAGTTATACTCACTAGTAATTCCGTAGAATGCCTCAAGTGTAATCCAATCTCCACCATTATATACTTTACTAGCTAAGTCTTTACCTACATATCTAAAATGCCAAGATTCAAATTTATATCCTGTTTCATTTGTTTTTCCTTCAGGATATCTTAATATGAATCCGTACTTGTATGCATTTTCACTTAGCCAATTTGCTGGAGGAGTTCCATTAAATGAACTTGTTATACAGTTATATCCACTAGCGCATATATCTATTGCTAAACCAGTTTGATGTTCTGAATGACCTGCTCTTGCAGAATATGTATCTGCTTTTGCTTGTCCATCTCTTTTTACATAATTATTATATATAGTTTTTTGACTAGAATATGATCTAAATCCACTTCCTATTCTAATATCAAAACCAGCAGCTAAAGCATCTTTTTTCATTTCATTAAATGCATATTGTGTCTCATTAGTTAAACCATTACCATACTTAGATGAAAGTACATATGTTTTATTAGCAATTAAAATATTATCAACATATGTTGCTCCACCTTTATTTTCTATAGTATAACCCTTACTTGTTTTACCCACTATACCATCAGGTAAGTCAGTAATATCAGCAATAGGTTTTTTCTTAACGTTAAATGTTATTTTATGTATTGATTTATTATTACTTTTATCTTTTACAGTAAATGTAATTGTATAGTTTCCTTCTTTAGAAGTATCTAATTCTTTATCATAGGAAACATCTAAGTTACTATCAACATTATCACTAACTTTGATGTATGAATTTAAATCAACCTTATCACCAACATATACATCTACAGAATCTTTAGCATCGATATTTGGAGCTATATTATCTTTTACTTCTAATTTTAAAGTATATGTATGTTTCTTTTTTGATCTATCTGTAACTGTATAGATAATTTTTTTTACACCTGGTGTTGATGTATCAACATCAGGATATTTAACAGTTACATTTTTAACTTCTAAAACATAATCTTTAGAATCAACTTTTTCATCTATGTTAACAATAACTTCTTTTTTAAATTTAAAAGTATAATCATATTTATGTTTATAAAATAAATAGCCACAAAAGCATAAAACAAATAAAATTATTAAAATGATAATAGTTTTTTTTATTCTTCTTTTCTTTATTCTTTTTCTTTTAGGCATCAATATCACTTCCCATTTTATTATACAACGCTAACATGCATAACATATTAAACTTTAAAATACTTAATTGTAAATACAGTGCCAGTATTTGATGATTCCACACTTATCTTAGCTCCATCCTTATCCAAAATAGTTTTAGATAGAGCTAATCCAATTCCAACGCTATCATCGCTTTGGTTGTACCCATTATAAAATCTTTCAAAAATATGCGGTAAATCTTCACTTTTGATACCAGTACCACTATCTTTAATTTCGATATAAGAATATACATTATTTGTATCATATTTTACTAAAACTGATGTATTTTCTAAAGAATGTTCTATAGCATTTTTTAGTATATTAGTTATGGCTTCAACATGCCATTTAAAATCACAACTAATAGTAAAGTCTTTACTATTAATTACATTTACTTTTACATTTTTTAAATCACTTAATGAAGATACGTTACTTACTGATTCATCAATTATTTCTGATATATTAATTTCTTTATTTTTAAATGTAACTGTATTAGCATCAAACTTAGAAAGTTTAAGTAAATTTTTTACCATAAAGTTTATACTATTAA
>JAILQR010000065.1 GCA_024698845.1 Bacilli bacterium
GTTCTATTTTTAACTTTTCAATTAATGTATTATTTTGATTATTTAGAGATTCTTTATCAAGAAGTTGTTCTTCTAAATGTTTAACATCTTCTTTTAACACTTGGTATTCACTATTTATTTTTGTTATATCATTAGTAATTAAACCAATTTCTATGTCTTTAAGTTCGGCTTTTAACTCTAAGTATTTTTTAGCTATTTCACTTTGTTCTTTTAATGGTTCAACAGTGGTTTTAAGTTCTTCAATTACTAAGTTAATACGTAACAAATTTTCTTTTGTTCTATCAAGTTTTCTTAGACTTTCTTCTTTTCTCTTTTTGTATTTTAATACTCCCGCAGCTTCTTCGAAGATTGTTCTTCTTGCCTCAGGTTTAGAATTAATAACATCAGCAATATTACCTTGAGAAATAATATTAAACGAATCATTACCAGCACCTGAATCAATAAATAAATTAGTAATATCTTTAAGTCTTACTTTAGATCCATTTATTAAATATTCGTTTTCTCCTGATCTATAAACTACTCTTTTAACTTCTATTTCTGAAAAATCACTATTAAAGTAATGATCAGAATTATCAAAAGTTAAAGCAACCATTGCGCGTGTTTGCATAGGTCTATCTTTAGATCCCGAAAAAATAACATCCGTCATATTATCAGAACCACGTAGTGATTTAATAGATTGTTCACCCATAACCCATCTAACAGCATCTACAACATTACTTTTACCAGAACCATTAGGTCCAACTATTGCTGTAATACCATCTTTAATCTCTAAATCCAATTTATCAGCAAAAGATTTAAAGCCTTGGGCTTTAATACTTTTTAAATACATTATTTCACCTTCTATTTAGCGCATTTTGAATAAGCATCATAAGCAGCATTTTGTTCTGCTTCTTTTTTAGATTTACCAACTCCGTGACCATAAGTAATGTTATCGATAACAACATCTACTTCATAAGTTCTATCATGAGCAGGTCCCATTTCATTTACAACTTTGTATTCAACTGATTTTTTATCTGTTTGAACCATTTCTTGTAATAAAGTTTTATAGTCATCAAAGAATTGATATCCTTCTTCAATAAAAGGAATGATTACTTTATGAACATATTCTTTAGCTTTAAAGAAACCTTGGTCTAAATAAATAGCACCTAAAATAGCTTCAAAAACATCAGCTACAATAGTATCATTTACATTACCCATTTGACCATGGCCAACCTTTATATACTCTTTATAACCAATAGTTTTTTCATATTCACACAAAGCTCTTTCACATACATAACTAGCTCTGGTTTTACTCATTAAACCTTCTGGTAAATCTGTATTTAAATATAAATAATCACTAATTATTACTTGAAGAACTGCATCACCTAAGTATTCTAATCTTTCATAATTTTCACATTTATGTTCATTAGAATAACTACTATGTGTAAGTGCAATATCAATTAATTTTCCATCTTTAATTTCAATCCCGAATTTCTCTAAAAATTTCATACTATCATTTCCTAACATAAACTATTTGTATTATATCAAATAATGTAATTAATTACCAAAGATATTTTACAATTTTAATAAATTATAGTACAATTACTTTTAGGTGAATGATATGAAAAGGATACCAATCTTTTTTATAAGGTTATACCAAGTAACACCTATTCATACACATAATATGTGTAGATTTACTCCTACATGTTCTCAGTATATGATTGATGCAATTAACAAATACGGAACATTTAAAGGAATAAAATTAGGTTTAAAAAGATTAAAAAGATGTAGACCTGGAGGTGGCTATGGCTATGATCCAGTTAAATAAAAAGGAGTTTTATATGAAAAAAGTATTATTTAGTTTTGTAACAGTTTTTACAGCATTATTTTTAACAACAGGATGTATTAATAACAAAGATATGGAAGAAATAAGTATTAACACTACCGTTTATCCAATTACATTTATCGCAAATCAGTTATATAACGAAAATGCAACAATCACTAGTGTATATCCAAGTGGTGTTAACATAAATAAATTTAAATTAACACCAAAGCAAAATAAAGAATATGCTAAAGCTGATATATTTATTTATAACGGTTTAACTAATGAAAAAGATATTGCAAAAAGCTTTATAAACGAAAATAAAAATATATCAATTATTGATATATCTTATGGTTTAAAATATAAATATGGAGTTGCAGAGTTATGGCTTGCTCCTAATAA
>JAILQR010000081.1 GCA_024698845.1 Bacilli bacterium
GGCGTTTGTAAATTTATTGATATTAAAGAATTAAATAATAATTTAATTCTTTAATATCAATAAATTTACAAACGCCTATAATATCAGTAGAAGATATTTGATCTGATAATTTTTTTAATACTTCTTCAGATACATAATTAATATTTACATTATCAAACGAATAATTTGCACCATCTAAAATAAATACTTCTTCTAAATAACCAGATTCGTAAGCTTCATTTACTAAGTGGTCACCTTCAACTAAAAATTTTCTTTCTTCATCACGATATTTTTTTATTTGAAGTTTTGCTATATTTTTAATTCTTTCATTACTAGTTGATGTAATAACCATTATATTGCCTCCTTCATAACTTTTCTTATTTCTTTATAGTTAGGACAGTAATTAGATACGTGATCCCAGAACTTCTTTGAATGATTACCTTCATAAAAATGACATAATTCATGAACAATAACATAATCAAGTTCTTCTTTAGTTCTTTTAACAAGTTCACTATTTAAAGTAACAACATTATCAGTTCTATTACATACGCCCCATCTTGTTGTCATTTTTCTTATTCTTAAACTAAACTGTGGAATATTAGTAAAATATCTTTTGATATAATTTACCTCATCCATAAAATATTCTTTAGTATATTTCTTAATAAATTTATTTAATTCTTTTTCATCTTTAGCATATACAAAATCTTGATCAAAATATACTTCTTTTAAAGATTCATCAAATACTCTTATATATCTTTTACCTTTAAAACAAAAGTATTCTTCTGACTCATCATTATTAATTGCCTTTAAATGCATCTTTCTAAGGGATTCATAGTTTTTCTTAATATATGACATAACTAATGCTTTAGGCATTAACGATGGACAAGATACATTTAATGTTTTTGAATTAGGAAAACGAAAATACATGTTTTTATTATGTTTTTTCTCTATATTTATTTCAACATCAATATCATTAAACGTAATAAACATATAATCCCTCCTTTCTTAATTTTATCATATAAAAAAAGGTATATAAATACCTTTTAATATACATATTAGAAGCCTCCTCGACCTCCGCCGCCTCCACCGAAGCCGCCGCCGAAGGATCCTCCTCCTCCAAATCCAGAACCAGAAGATGATGATGAATATGCATTTGCTCTAGATGCAGCATATTGTCTTTTACCTTCTGATACAGCATGAGAAAATGAATGAGATAAAGAATCATATATATAAATATTTCTATATGTTGTAGTCATAGTAGATTCTTCTATACCTAATTCTTTTATTTTTACTTCTATAGCTTTTTGAACTTTTTTAGCAAGTCCAAATACAGTTGCATATACTAAATATCTTTCCCATAAAGCTATTTCTGGTAATTCTTTAACATCAAATGTACCAAAATCATTTAAGAAATTCTTAAATGCATTCCATTTTTTTAAATGTAAAGCACCCTTTTCATTATATGCTTTAACAGCAATTATATATATAGTCATTACTATAGCTAAAATAACAGGTAATGCTATAAATGGTGTATCAGCACCAACTGATACTGAATAAAATAATAAAATAAATGTCGGTATAGCTAAACCAAATGTAAGCCATCCACCAAAAGTTTTCTTTTTAAAGAAACCTTGATTTATACCATTTTTCTTAATTAATTGTTCCCATCTAGTATAGTTTCTTTGGAAACTTGCACCAGTACTTAAGCTAGATGCATAACTTTTAAGTCCAGCAGTTGTAAACTCTGTTCCATTACCTACAACTTCAAATAGAAAATCAACTAGTTTTGCATCTTCTTCAGATAAGTTACTCTTATCATCTAATATAAATTTATATCCTTTTTTAGCATTAGGTTTTTTAGGATCTATTATATCTTCAGTATGGCATACCTTCTTATATACTAAATTCATAATACCAGCAGATAATGCTTTAGGTGTAATATTTTTATTATATAAATAATCTATTACTTCAACAGGATAATCTTCGATAAATTCACGATAATATTTTGCGTAGAAATTAGTTTTAGGTTTAATACCATATTTAATTATTAGCGTAGCTATACCAAGTAAATTTACAACAGCCAAAACTTTAGCAGATACATCACAAAAATCATATATCTTTCTTAGTCGTTCTCTTTCTCTATTAGCTTCTTCAGCACGTTCTTCTTCAACTGCTACAATTTTATCAAAACCATTACCATAAAAGTGATCTAGATTATAATCATATAATATTAAGTCTTTATTAAATGTTGCTCTAACATCAAATAAATCATCAGGAGTTACTTTATCGGCATTTACTTCGAAACCAATAAGTTCTCCATCTTCTTCGATATATTTTATAGATGATGATAAAATATCATGAGTCCATATTCTAAATGTATCTTTAGAATCAGAGCTTGGTAAATATACTCTAACATTAACATCAGTTTGATTTTGTCTTACAGGATCAACATCAAATATTTGCCAGTATAACTCTGCTATGTCATCATGCATAACAACAGCACTATCTAAAGTATATTCATATAAAAATACTATACTTGAATTTCTAGTTGGATAAAATACTTTATAACTATATTCATATGTTCCGTGATCTACTGTATATACAGCTTCATCACCTGGTTCAGCATAATCAACCTTTTCAAATTCTTTAAATCCATCTAAATTATCAAAAGTATCAAAAGATATTTTTCTTAAATTTTTACCATATATTTTTACATCTTTATATCCAGCAAAGTTATATATTGAATTGTTAGCATAATCATCATTACTTATATGAGTATTAATATTACCATATGCTAAATTTAAATAAGCTCCATTTAATGATCCATCATAGCGAATTAATTCTTGAACTTTAACATCACCATTAGGTAAGATATTTGCTTTAATATAGTCTTGTTTTATATCAAAATTAACATTATTTACTTTAGTTCCTGCAAATACTAAAGTAGGAATAATAAAAAAAGAAATAATTGCAAATAATATACGTTTCATAAATAATTACTCCTCTCTTTAAAAAAAAGCTTACAACAATTGTAAGCTTAGAATTTAACTTGAACGTTTTCTCTTTCAGCTTCTGCAGCTTCGAAGAAAGCAGCCTTCTTAAATCCGAATATTCCAGCTATAATGTTTGTTGGAATAACTTCAACTTTATTATTATACTGTAAAACAGTATCATTATAAAATTGTCTAGCATAAGCAATTTTTTCTTCAGTTTCTTTTAAGTCAGTTTGCATTTGCATGAAGTTTGAATTTGCTTTTAAATCTGGATATGCTTCAGTTAAAGCAAATAATTTTGAAATTGCTTGTGTTAATTCACCATTAGCTTCCATTTGAGCTTCAGGTGTTGTAGCACTTAAATATGTATTACGTGCTTTTACAACATTTTCAAGTGTTTCACTTTCATGTTTAGTATAACCTTTTACAGTTTCTACTAGATTTGGTATTAAATCAAATCTTCTTTTTAGTTGAACATCAATTTGTGCCCATTGATCTCTAACTCTGTTCCTTAATCTTACAAGTCCGTTGTATGCTCCGATAATCCAAAGAATAACGAATGCAACTACGCCAATAACTATCCATGCCCATGTTGGCATAACAATCACTCTCCTTATTTCTATGAACATAATATATCATATTTTTGCTCAATTTTCAATATGCATAGCTATAGTGATATACATATAAAAAAGAACTAACATTTATTAGTTCTTTTTCTATCTCTAACATATTTATATTCTTCAACTAAACTAAGAGCATCTAATGTATCATTATTTACTTCATTATACCTGGCTCTAGGTCTTCTGTATCCATTTTTTAGTGCATAGTCTCTTATTAATATAGAAAGTTTATGAATACTTTCACTAAAAATTTCAATTTGTTCTTCATCTAAATATTTAATTAATTCTGCAACAGCTTCAACATTTACTCTACCAGCTGAATAAATACTAGGAATTTTTTTAGATGATGCATATATATTATAGTTAACATTTTCACCAGATAATACTTCAGTATATCCATTTTCTGTTGTTTCAAACAAAATAGGAATAGATACTAAGTGATCATTATCACTTGATGGAATTTCTACAAAGAATCTTGAATATTCACTATCCTTTAAAGGTTCTACTAAACATACATTAGTATTATCTTTATTACTATT
>JAILQR010000085.1 GCA_024698845.1 Bacilli bacterium
TACATTAGTAGAACTACTTGCTGTTATCGTAATCCTAGCAGTAATTATCTTAATTGCTGTTAATGCTGTTATTCCACAAATGAATAAGGCTAAAAAGAACTCATTTATTGATGAAGTTGCTGTTTATGCTCAAGCTGCAGAAAAAGCATATGTATCTGACCAAATCAGTGATTCAAATCCTATAACATGTTTTACAGTTGGATCATCTGGAACAAATGAATTAAATGGAAACTTTGTTAAAAAGGCAGATACTCAATACAAAGGAAAAGTGTTACTAAATTCTGATGGTTCACTTAAGAAAATTTATTTAAAAAATAAAAACTATATGGTAGTTGCAGCAACTCAAGCTAAAGTTGATGCTAAAACTGGTGATGATGCAACAGCAAATAGTGTTAAAACATACAAAGCATCTGATTGGGATTCTACATACGCAGCATGCCAAACTGGCGAATAATAGTAGATGGAAGAAGTGTAAAACACTTCTTTTTTTATTTAATTACAAAACATCTCTTATGGTATAATTAAATAGTGATATAACTAATAAAAAGAGGTATATGATATGAAAAATAATAAAGGTTTTACTTTAATAGAATTACTTGCAGTAGTTGTGATTTTAACAATAATAGTTTTAATTGCAACATTTACAATAATTCCGCTTTTAGAAAAATCTAAAATTAATGCATTTGGTGATGATGTAATAAGTTATGCAGAAGGTGCAGAAACTAAATATGTATCAGATGGTATAGATGCTGATTCAACATTTAACGATGTTGAAGATGTTGGTGTTTGTTATACTTTATCTTCAGTTAAAGGTGAATATGTTAAATCAGATAAAGATTATAATGGAATAGTTGTATTAATTCCATATTCAGGAACACATAAATTTAAAAGATATATTTATATGGCATCAGAAAAGTATGTATATAATTCAACTTCAACAACATCAGAGACCTTAACCGATGAAAATCAACTAGAAGGTATTGATAAAAATAAAATAGTTAAAGGTAACCAAGATGATTTAACATTTAAAACATGTTGTGCTTACTATAAATCTATTAATCCATCTTACAATTGTTAGTAACAACTTGAGGTTTATAAAACCTCAAGTTTTTGTTATAATTAAAACATAATTAAGAAGGTGGAAAAATGATTATAGGATCACATGTATCATTTGGTGAAGAACAACTACTAGGTTCTATTAAAGAAGCAATTAGCTATAATGCAAATGCACTAATGTTTTATACAGGCGCTCCACAAAATACAATTAGAAAAGAATTAAAAAATGATTTGCTTGATGAAGCTAAAACTTTAGCATTATCAAGCAATATAGATTTTAACAATATAGTATGTCATGCACCATACATCATAAATCTTGCAAACAAATCACAAGCTGATAAATGGGATTTTAGTATAAACTTTTTAATTAATGAATTAAACAGATGTAAATTCTTAGGTGTAAATAAAATTGTAGTTCACCCAGGGTCAAGTGTTGGTATAACTCAAGAAGAAGGTTTAGATAATATAGTGGAAGCTTTAAGAATTATTTTATCTAAAACATCTGATGTTGATATATTAATTGAAACCATGGCAGGAAAAGGTAATGAGTGCGGAAGAAATATTGATCAAGTAAAATACATAATTGATAATGTAAATAATGATAGATTAAATGTATGTGTTGATACATGCCATATAAATGATGCTGGATATGATGTAGCTAAATTTGATGAATATTTAGATGAATTTGATAAAAAAATAGGAATAGATAAAATTAAATGTATCCATTTAAATGACAGTAAAAATGAAATGAATTCTCACAAGGATAGACATGAAAATATTGGTTTTGGAACAATAGGTTTTAATAGTTTGTATAATGTTTTAATAAATAAAAGGTTAGAAAACATTCCAAAGATATTAGAAACTCCATATATTACTGTTACGGAGAAAATAAAAAAACCTCCATATAAGGAGGAAATAAGTATGCTAAAAAGCGGAAACTTTAATAGTGATGTTTTTAAAGATATTTATAATATTTAGTAAAGTATTTATTATATAGAACTTTTAACTTATTAAAATTATCTATTG
>JAILQR010000089.1 GCA_024698845.1 Bacilli bacterium
AGAAAGTTATCATTTATTTATAAAGATAACTTTTTTAACTTTTATAATAATATTTTTTTAAGTTGACTTTAAATTGAAGTAAATTTAAAATTAATTACGAAATATAACTGAAAGTTGGAAAGGCAATATGAAAAAAGAAAAAGGTTTTACTCTAGTAGAAATACTTGCTGTTATAGTTATTCTAGGAATTATTATACTTATTGCCACAACTGTCATTATTCCTCATATTAACTCAGCAAAAAAGAAAGCTTTTTTAGATGAAGCATTAGTGTATATAAGTGCTGCAGAAAATTATTATGCAATGGATAATGATAGTGAAGAATCAACTAAAGTATGTATACCTATATCTTCATTAAACGGCACTTATGTTAAGAAAAATAGTGCATCCTATGATGGTACTATTGTTTTAGAACCACAAAATGAAAATGTTAAACATACTATCAGTATGACAAATGGAAAATATTATATTTATGGTACTGGAGAATTAACAAAAGATAATGTATATGATGAAATGCCTTCTGGATATTTATCATCATGTGATAACATGAGTGATAGTACTGAATATACTTATGATAACCCTAACACATTAGCTTATAAATTAATTATGGCAGAAGGTGAATCATCTTTTGATGCAAATATTACTAAGATAAATTTAAGAACAGCTGGTGTTAATTTTTCAAAAGTTGAAAAAACTGCTGCTAATTCTGGTTTATATATGGCTGAAGATGATTATGGAACTAGCTATTATTATCGTGGTAAACTTACAAACAATTTTGTATCTTTTGCTGGGGCATATTGGAGAATTATTAGAATTAATGGTGATGGATCAATAAGACTTCTTTATTCAGGTTTATTAAGTTCTAACCATTCTGGTGATAATACTTTTATGCCAACAACAACATCTAGCACAAAAAGACATATAGTAAATGATAATTATGTTGAAATGTATACTCCTGATGTATCACAGTTTACTACTAATAATATCAAATCGAGTTTTAAGAATAGAAGCCAATTAACTAATTTCTCAGGATATATGTATAACAGTAAATTTAGCATTAATGCTTTTCCTAATATGGATGTTAGTGCTACAAATACTGTTAATAAATTTCCTCTTTATACAGAAGCAATTTCTTATAGTGATTATTACTTATTTAAAAATTTCGATGAGAATGTTGACTGTAGTGTAGGTAATGATAATGATCCAACTGGTGGATGTACTCTTAAATGTCGTGAACTAGGTAATGATTGTATTAAGGTAAGATGGAGTGAATTTACAAGTGCTGGAGGATATTATTCAACAACAGCTCCTGGTGTATATCCAGCTAATAACCCTACTGAATATGTATATACAAGTGAATATAAATATGCTTGTATGTTAAAAGATTTAGCTAAAGGAGTAACAACCAGAAAAAATAGTGATAATACAACAAGTGTTTATTCATCATGTGCTTTACCGTTTGAAATTGTTGGAGTTATAAAAGATGAACCAGGAAAATTAAGGGTTAAGTTAAGAGGAATTATTGAAGCTGACCCAAATAAAGCTTATGGAAATGCACATAATTCAGTTCTAAAAGATGAAGTTGATATATGGTATCAAAATAATATATATAGTAAAAAAGATGCTAACAATCATTCATTAGAAGAATATTTGAGTGATGAGATATTCTGTAGTGATAGGGAACTTGCATCAGATTCTAAAGATTATTTATCAAGTAGTACAACAGCAATGCACTATGCTGCATATGAAAGAGTTAATAGTGCTACCCCATCACTTAAATGTACTAATAAACAAAGAGATGCATTTACTTTAAAAACTCAAAATGTAACTAGTTTAGTAACTCCATCTGATATTGGTAATAAAACATTAACATATCCTGTTGGTCTTATTACTGTTGATGAATATATAATGTCTGGCATGAAGTATAATACTGGAAATTCTGATGGACATTTAGCAGCTAATTATTTATGGACTATGACTCCATCAATGTATGATTTTGGTACTATGAACCAATTTATGTATGTTATGGATTTAGGTAGTAAAATCTTTGATAAATCAACCCAAACAACTGGTTATAATATGAGACCTGTTATAAATTTAAAACCGGATATACTATATGATAGTGGTGATGGTTCTGATACTAATCCATATATAGTAAAATTAAATTAAAAAGTAATTGATAAATAAGTGAATATTTAATATAATACCTGTAGGCAGATGAAAAAAGAGTATTAGTAAGATATCTTTTTTATAGAGAATTAGTGGTTGGTGGAAACTAATAAAAAGAACTTATGAACTTGCTTTTGGATGTTACGGGTTTATTTCCCTTACAAAATAGTAAAGAAGTAAATAAGGTGGTACCACGCTTTTTATTTAAGCGTCCTTTGGTAACATCTTTTTTTATTTATATAAATAAGGATGTGTTTATTATGATTTATACAATTTTAATTAATGTATGTTTTTGCTTACTTCTAATGCTCGTTATTTACTTGCTTGATTATATCTTTATTATGAAACCAAAGTTAAAAAAGAAAAATAAGAAGTAAGCAAAAACATACATTAATTAAAATTGTATAAATCATAATAAACACATCCTTATTTATATAAATAAAAAAAGATGTTACCAAAG
>JAILQR010000121.1 GCA_024698845.1 Bacilli bacterium
AATCACCAACTGTTAATATATAGTTGGTGATTTTATTATGAGAACATTTCATATATTTAATATTAATGACAGCGTTTTAAATTTAACTAGAAATGATTCATATCCATTATTTCATTCGTTTTTAAAAATAAAGAATTTATCGAAAAGTGATATTTCACTTGGTATAAATATCTATGAACAATTAGTTACATCAATAGATAAAAACAAGTTTGGAAAAAGGTTATATAACCATTATAGGGAATCAGATTTTTATACTAAATATAGAAATAGTCATACATATATTAATAAGTATCGTGATGAAAAGTCATATCTTTATGTTAATAATGGTTTTATGAAATTGAAATCAAATAGAGAGTATCCAGAATTTTTTAAATATTTAAAAAAGAATAGAAATTTATTTTGTATAGATTTTGATAATATGGATTATTTTTGGGTTAATGAGATATAGAAAATTAATAGTTGTTTGAAATAATTTATAATATATAGTAAAATGAAAATGTAAGGAGTGATATTAATGTTAGGTGAAATTTTATGTGCAATCGGTGGATTAGTACTTGGTTTAATAATAGGTTTCTTCTTAGCTCGTCATATGATGGAAAAATACTTAAAAAAGAATCCTCCAATTAATGAAAAAATGATTGAAGCAATGATGAGTTCAATGGGTAGAAAACCAAATAAAAAACAAATCAATCAAGTAATGCAACAAATGAATCGTGGAATGAAATAAGAACCAAAAAATGGTTCTTATTTTTATTTGTAAAAAATGTGTAAAAAACGTTTACAAACAAAATATCTGCTTATATAATAAAAAACAATTATTTTTTGATGGAGGTGATCCTTATGAAATATAATTTACCAGTTGTACTTCTTAAAGGATTCATCATCCTCCCAGATCAAGAAATTAAGCTTGAAATTAATAATAAGTACTCTAAAAAAACTATCGAAATGTCTCGAAGTGACTATGAAAATAGAGTACTTGTTATATGCCCTAAAAATCAAAAAGAAGAAGAACCTGATGTAAGTGATTTACCAAAAGTTGGTGTTCTTGCAGATGTTGTTTCTTCAGTAACACTTCCTAATGGAAATGATAGAGTTGTTTTAAAAGGTGTTAAAAGAGTTGCTATTAATAAATATTATAACTCAAGTAAAACAAGAGATGTTCTTTTAAGTAAAGTAATGGATATAGAACTTCCTAAATTAAATCAAAAAGAAAAAGAAGCTTCTAAAAGAAAACTAATATCATTACTAAGAAAATATATTAAATCTAATCCAAGTATATCTAATAGTATTTTATCTCAAGTATCACATGTATCTAATTTAGATGTTTTAACAGATATGATATCTGGTTTTATTCCTTTAACATTTTCTAAAAAATTAGATTTAATGCAAGAAATAAATGCTAATAAAAGAGCTAAAACAATTATTGAAGATATTTTAGTAGAACTTGAAATTATTGCTCTTGAAAATAAAATCGATGAAGATTTAAAAATTGAACTTGATAATAGTCAAAAAGAATTTATATTAAGAGAAAAAATAAAATTAATTAAAACTGAACTTGGAGAAAAATCTGGTAAAGATGTAGATCTTGAAAATATATATGATGAATTATCAGAAAAAGAATTTCCTGAGAGAATTAAACAAAGAATATTAAAAGAAGCAAAGAAATATGAAATGGTTTCTGAAATTTCTCCAGAATCATCAATGATAAAAAACTATATTGATATTTTACTTTCGCTTCCATGGGATACATCAACAACTGATGAGTCTGATATTAAAAAGGTAACATCAAGTTTAAATAAAACACATTATGGTTTAGATGAAATTAAAAATAGAATAGTTGAATATATTTTCTTAAAAAATTTAAATCCAAAAATTAATACTCCAATACTTTGTTTAGTAGGTCCTCCTGGAGTTGGTAAATCTACATTTGCATATTCTATAGCTAATGCTTTAAATAGAGAATTTGTAAAAATTAGTGTAGGTGGACTTAATGATAGTGCTGAACTTTTAGGACATAGAAAAACTTATGTTGGATCTGCTCCTGGAAAAATAATTACAGCATACAAAAAATGTAATTCTAATAATCCTGTGATTTTAATTGATGAAGTGGATAAAATGGTTAAAGATTATAAAGGAGATCCAGCATCAACTCTTCTTGATATTTTAGATGTAAATCAAAATAGTAATTTTGTCGATAATTATTTAGAAGAACCATTTGATTTATCAAAAACATTCTTCATATTAACTGCTAACAATATTAATAT
>JAILQR010000127.1 GCA_024698845.1 Bacilli bacterium
AATAGGGATTTTAGCAATATTATACTTTAATTTTTATAACAAATTATCTTACTTATTTAGTAAGACTAAATACGCTGAAGATTTAATTGATAAAGATTTAGATAAGAAGTATAAATTACTTGTTAAAATTAATAACTTAATGAAGAAAACATTACATGCAAAAAAAGATTATTTAGTTGCTATTAATGATTTCTCATCAGAAGAGTTATTTAGCAGTGAAAAAGATATTAAATTAAAAGAATATACAACTACTGTTAATAATTTAATAAGTGATTATACAAAACTAGCTAATCATAAAGAAATAAAAAAGCAAGTTAATAACTTGCATGAAATAGATGAAAAATTAGACGCTTCTAAAACATACTTTAATAAGTATATGGTAGAGCTTTCTAAATTATCTACAAAACTTCCAACAAGTTTAATTGCCAAAGTTAATAAGATTAAAGTTAAACAACTTTACGAAACTAATGAAACAATTAAAAAGATTAGTGAAGAATTATAATGACCAATCAATAACTGATTGGTTATTTTTTTTGAGATAATTATTAGTTTTTGAAAAAGGTTTACTTCCAAAAAATCCTCTTCTTGCAGAAAATGGTGATGGATGAGGCGATTTAATTACCAAATGTTTAGAACTATCTATTAGTTCTTCTTTTCTCTCAGCATTTTTACCCCATAATATAAAAACCACATTAGATTTATTATCACTGATATACTTAATTAAATAATCTGTTATTACTTCCCATCCATAATCTTTGTGTGATAACGGTTTATCTTTTTCGACAGTTAATATTGTATTAAGAAGTAGCACTCCTTGTTTTGCCCAGCCTGATAAATCTTTATTAGTTCTTTCAATATTTAAGTCATCTTTTAATTCTATGAATATATTTCTAAGTGAAGGTGTTATTTTTACGTTATCGTTAAGGGAAAAAGCTAGTCCATTAGCTTCACCTTCTCCATGATATGGATCTTGTCCAAGTATTACAACTTTAACATCTTCATATTTTGTTAAATCAAGCGCTCTATATATATTGTTTTTATCAGGATATATAGTTTTTTCATTATACTCTTTTTCAATTTTATTGTTGATATCTTTATAGTTATCAACAATATCAGAAGCATTTAATATATTATCCCAAGATTTCATATAATCACCTGATTTCTTTATATATTATAGCATGAAAAAAAGATGATAAATATCATCTTTTATTTATGATATGATTCATTATTATTTATTTTGCATGATCTATATATTTGTTCAAGTAATACCCCTCTAAATAATCCATGTGGAAAAGTTAGATCAGAAAACGATAAACAATAATTTGCTATATCTTCTATTTTCTTAGTAACGCCATTAGATCCTCCAATAATAAATGTTATTTTAGGATAACTAATAAATGTTTTATCAATTAGTTTAGCAAGTTCTACACTATTTATCTTATTACCTTTAATATCCAAAAGAACGATAAAACTTTTGTTATCAACGTTTTTTAGTATCAATTCTTCTTCATCTAAGATATTTTCTTTATCTGGTAGTTCTTTTATAGAAAACTTAACATACTTCTTTATACGAGTTTCATAGTCTTCTATAAGTTTTTTTAAATATTCCTCTTTAATTTTACCTAAACATAATACTTCTATCATATATTAATCACTTCACTAATTTCATTTTGATATGCACAAGATAAATTTTTAAAATCTAATTCATATTCTTTGAAAACATCTGTTACTGTATCTAAAGCCAACTTAGATGTATTATTCGTTTCACTTAAATGGATTAATATAACATTTTTTGTCTTATCTCCAATAAGTTTTGATAAATACACACCCGCTGCTATATTTGATAAGTGGCCTTTATCACTTAATACTCTAGCTTTAAGCCAGCTTGGATATGGACCATTATTAAGCATTTCAATATCATGATTGCTTTCAAAAAGATATACATCATGATTAGATAATTTCTTAAAATATTTTTGATTTATATATCCTGTATCTGTTACGTATGCAACAGATTTTAAACCATCACTTATAATAAAATTACGAGCATCATTAGAATCATGTGAAGATTTAATTGATTCAATTAAATCTTCTCCAAAATTCATATCATCGTCATAAACGATTAAATTTTCATAATTTTTAAGTAACGGAATATTTTTTAACATATCATTTGTTACACATACACTAGTTTTATATGCTTTTATAAATGTTTCAAGAGCAGATATATGATCATCATGTGAATGACTAATAATTATATAGTCAATTTCACTTGGTGATACATCTATTTCTTTTAGCTTATCAACAATATATTTTTTATTTCTACCTAAATCAAGAAGGTATTTGTGACTTGATGTTTCAACATAAGTACAATTACCTTTTGATCCGCTAGATAAAACACAAATTTTCATTATTTGTATAACTGCATTGGGTTAAATACTTGTCCACCTTGATATGGCATTCCATAGAATGCTGCATAGTGTAAGTGGATACCTGTAGCATAACCAGTTTGTCCCATACCACCAAGTACTTTACCTTTAGATACAGTTTGACCTGCTGATACGCTAATAACATTTAAGTGAGCATATTGTGTATAAATATTATTTGCATGTCTAATAACAACATATTTACCAAGTGATGAATGGTATCCAGCTTGAACAACTACACCATCACCAGCAGCATATATTGGTGAGTTAAGTGGTAAGTATGCAATATCAAGTGCTGCATGTAAACGTCCCCATCTCCATGCATAGTTACTTGTAATCTTATAACCACTGTTTGTAGGCCATGCCCAATCTCCACCAGTATCAATATAGTTACCATATATAACTTCTTGTTTTTTACCTTTTGTTGTTATTTGATTTACTTTTTCTCTGATAACTTCTTTATTTAAAACTTCACCTTGACCTTGTTCACCATTTGTTTCTTTATATACTTGAGTAAGTCTTGTAATACCGTTGATACCTTGTTGAGTAACTTGTGAATAAGAATAAGGTTTAGTGTTATCATATACTACTTGTTTTTCATAGTATTGTTCAACGTCTTCAATTTCATATACTTCACTAGTTAGCGATAGTACTGGTTTAATTAAGGCGATTGATACTGTATCGCCAATAGTAAGTAAACTATCTTCGCTTCTATATTTAGGGTTAGCAACTAAGAATTCTTGTGGGTTAAGCTTATTCTTTTCAGATACACTTTGAATTGTGTCTCCTTGTTTAACAGTATACCCTTCTTCTTTTATGTCACTACCAAATAATAAGAATTGGCTTAATTGATTTGAATCAGTATATATTTTATCTTTAACACTAATGTAGTTTTCTTTAATTGTGATTTGGTCGTCAAAATACATTTTTTGTATAATCTTACCAACATCTTTAATTTCTGCTTGTGAATTATTTATATAATTGTTATAAGTTTCTTCCCCAACGAATGCATAAACAAAGTTTAATAATGCTTCATCGAATACTTTTTTATCAAGCACGTTAATAATTATATTTTCAGTAGATTCTGTTTTCTCAGCTTGATCACTTTCTTCTACTGTAGTTTTTGAACTAACTTTTGTATTTGCTGGTCTAATTGTTATTGTGTATCCTTTAATCGTAAAGTCCGCTGAATCTTCAATTTGTTTATAGATTTCATCAACGTCATTTACCTTATCGTCGTAAGTATAAGTTTTTACAACATCAAATCCATTTGGTGGATACACTTGATCAACATTATATTTTTCTTTAATTTTTAATTGCTTTTTATTAATAATGTTATATAAGTCTTCTTTATTATTTAAAAGACCTATTTTTTGACCATTTAAGTATACTTGATATACTTCATTGGCTTTTGAATAGTTCTTTTCACCTAAAGAGAAAACAAACATACACAAAAATATAATAGCTGCAACTAAAATCGATGTTATTTTACCCTTCATTAATTACCACCTTTGTTATTCTTCACTACTTGTATGAACAACATTTCTAAAGTTACTCATATTAAGTTCAAATAATAAATCTATTTTACCTGTTGCACCTTTTCTGTGCTTAGCTATAATTAGATCAACAGGAACGATAGTTTGTTTAATATCTTTATTAACATCATAATAATCTTTACGGTTAATAAACAATACCATATCTGCATCTTGTTCTAGAGAACCAGATTCACGTAAGTCTGCAAGCATTGGTTGAGAATTTTCCCTTTTCTCAGCATTACGTGAAAGTTGTGCTAGAGCAATAACAGGAACATCAAGTTCAAGAGCCATTGTCTTAAGTGAACGAGATATTTCTGATACTTCTATTTGTCTAGATTCAGTTCTTCTACCACCAGATGTTACTAACTGTAAGTAGTCGATTACAACTAGGCCTAAACCAATTTCAGTATTAGCAAGTCTTCTACATTTAGCTCTTATTTCTGATGCTGTAATACCAGGGTTATCTTCAATAAATATGTTAGTATCCGCAAGTTGACTCATTGCTTCGTTATATCTTTTCCAGTCACCACTTTGCAATTGACCAGTTGTAAGTTTATATGAATCAATTTGTCCAACTGCAGAAATCATTCTATTAACAAGCATTTCTGCTGACATTTCTAGGTTGAATACAGCAATTGCTTTTTTAGTAGTCATTGCTGCATTTGTAGCAATGTTTAATGCGAAAGCAGTTTTACCCATACCTGGACGAGCGGCTAAAATAATCATTTCTCCACCATGTAATCCTGCAGTATGTTTATCTAAGTCATAGAAACCTGTTGATAAACCTGTAACAACTTTTTTGTTCTTAGCTAAGTTTTCTAAGTTTTCTTGAGCTTTTCTTAATACTTCATGAATTGGAACAAAGACACTACTTTGTCTTGCTTTAACCACATTTAATATATTTCTTTCTGCATCATCAAGTAAGTCTGTTACATTTTCTTCGTCATATGCACTACTTGCAATATTTGTTGCAGTTTCAATCAAATTACGTCTAACAAAATTGTCTTTAACAATTTGCATGTAATATTCTAGATTTGATGCTATCGCAACAGAATCTATAACATCACTTATATAATCAACTCCACCACATTGGTTTAGTTTTTTCTTCTTTTCCAAATCATCTGTAACAGTTGTAATATCAATAGCTACTTTATTTTTATGTAAGTCACAAATTGTATCAAATATTAGGCGGTTTTTTTCGTCAAAGAACATTTCAGGTAATATATCTTCACAAATTTTATCTAGCGCATATTCATTTAAGAAACATATACCTAAAACACTCATTTCTGCATCTAAATTTTGTGGTAATTTTCTTTGAGCCATTTATAACACCTCCTATTTTTTTAATACAACATCAATATCAAATTTTACTTTCTTATGTAATTCTATTTCTACACTATGACTTCCAAGACAGTCAAGTCCAGTTGTTGGTTTAATTTTCTTTTTATCAATATTAAATCCAAGTTCTTTTAACCTATCAGAAATTTGTTTAGTAGAAACATTTCCGAATACTTTATCTTCTTTTCCTGTTTTAACATTGAATTCTATTTTTTTGTTATTAAGTTTATTTTTAATTTGAGTTAATTCCTCAACTAATTTTTCCTCATCATCTGCTCTTTTTTGAATTTGTTTATCAAGAACATTTTTGCTTGTCTCTGTATATGCAACTGCAAGACCGTTTTTAATTAAATAGTTATGTGCATATCCGTCAGAAACATTTATGATATCATCTTTTTTTCCTTGTTTTTTTACATCTTGAAGTAATATTACTTTCATAAATATACCTCCCAATTTGTACAATCTATTATAACATAAAACGCAATAAAAAAACTACTCAAAGAGTAGTATTTATTATTTTACGTATGGAATTAATGCCATGAAACGTGCATATTTAATTTGTTGAGCAATATGTCTTTGATGTTTAGCACAAGCACCTGTCATACGACGAGGCATAATCTTACCTTTTTCAGTAATATATTTGCTTATAATTTGAACATCTTTATAGTCAACGTCTTTACCAGCACACATTTGGCAAATTCTTTTTTTCTTACGATAAAATTCAGCCATGTTTTATTCCTCCTTAATTAAAATGGTAGGTCTTCATCACCTAAAGTGATTTCTTCACCAAAATCTTTAAATGGATCCATTGATGCTTCATTAATTTCAACATCATTAGATGCATCTTGTGGTTGATTCATTTGAGTTGAACCTTCTCCACGTGATCCTAGGAATGTAACATTGTCAGCAATTACTTCAGTAACATAACGTCTTGTACCGTCTTGAGCATCATAAGAACGACTTTGTAGTCTTCCTTCTACTGCTACTTGAGAACCTTTTTGTGTATATCTTGCAATATTTTCAGCTTGTTTTCTCCAAGCTACACATCTAAAGAAATCAGTTTCTCTTTCACCGCTTTGGTTTGTATAATTTCTTGAAACGGCAACATTAAATGTAGTTGTAGCAACTCCTGATGGTGTTGTTCTCATTTCTGGATCTTGAGATAATCTCCCGATTAAAATAACTTTATTCATATATTATTCCTCATCTAACTTGATAACTAAATGTCTTAAAATTCTTTCGTCTAATAAAGCTTTACGATTGAATTCAGATATAGCATCATGTGTTGCTTCAACTTGCATTACGAAATAATATCCATTAATTTCTTTTTTAATTGGATAAGCTAATTTCTTTTCTCCAAGTTCTTTAAACTCAGCAACTTTAGATTTATTGTCAGTGATGATAGCTTTCATAGCTTCTGCAGATGCATTGATATCACTAGCTTCTTGAGTTGCTTTTACGATAAACATGATTTCATATTTACTCATAGTTTTCTACACCTCCTTGTGGTCTATTCGGCTTCATATTTATAATGAAGCAAGGAGTAATTTAATTACTCGTCAAGTAGTATATCAAAAAAATTATTTTAAGTAAACTATTTTATTTATATTTTTACCCTCATTTGATATAATTATTTCTAGTGAATAATGAGGGTGATTTTATGAAGAAAAAAATATTTTTATTACTACTTTTAATCCCATTTAAAGTATATGCTACTGATGCAGTAAACATATCAAGTTCTTCTAAATATACTTATGATGGCAGCATTATAACAAAATTATCTGATAATAACCATAAATCTTATATTACTATTGAAGCTAATAAAAATTTAGTTATAAACAGTGAAACACCAATTAAACATATATATATTATGTATGAGTTATCACCTAAAAACGGTGTTCTAACTACAGATAATGAGAATAAAACTCTTGGTAGTGATGGATTCTTGCATGAATATGTTAACTTAGATAAAGCATCTAATGCTATTACCTTAAAATATAATGAAGATGCAAAGATAAGTGAAATAAAAGTTTATGGAGATGGAGATTTACCAAAAGAAGTTCAAATTTGGAAAAGAGAAACTACTACTGATTTAATGATTTTTTCTACACATGCAGATGATGAACAGTTATTTTTTGCTGGTGTAATGCCTACATACGTAAATCAAGGTAAAAAAGTACACGTCACTTATTTAGCAAGACATGACATTGGTTCATATTACTCTCCAGATAGAATGCATGAACAACTTGATGGTTTATGGGCTTTGGGTGTTACTGATTATCCAACATTTGGTTTAATACCTGATGCTTATTCAGAATCACTTAATGCTGCTGAATCCCAAGCAAGTAATGCGGGATTTAGTAGAGATGATATTATTAAATTTGATGTAATAGAAATAAGAAAATATAAACCAAAAGTTATACTAGCTCATGACATTGAAGGTGAATATGGACATGGTCAACATAGACTAAATACCAGCACTTTAATGGAAGCTATTGAAAAAGTATCAAATCCAGAATATGTAACTGAAGGATATGATGCATATACTGTTCCAAAAATGTATATTCATCTATATGATCTAGAAAACAAAACTGTACTAGACTATGATAAACCACTTGAAAAATTTGATGGTAAAACAGCATATGAAATATCTAAAGAAGGATATAGTAAGCATTTATCACAACAATATACATGGTTCACTGATTGGTTAAATGGTAAAAATAACTCATATACAAGTGCAACACAAATAACTAAATATAACCCAGCTTATTGGGGATTATATAAAACTGAAGTTGGACCTGATATTAATAAAAATGACTTATTTGAAAATATAGTTGAAGAAAAAGAAGATACTAACGAAGAAGTTGTTCCTAAAAAAGAAATCATAAAAAAGAAAGAAGTTAAGAAAAATATGTGGGAAGTATTATTTGACGATTATTTAATTGAAACTGTACTATTTTTTACTTGTGTTATTTTAATTTGTATAGCACATGTTAGTAAAAAAAGAAAAAATAAAAAGAGATAAGATTTAGTTCTTATCTCTTTTATTTTTAAATACCCATTCTCTTTGAATAAAGAAATTAACAACAAATATAACTGAATCCACAATTATTTTTATAACTGTAGGATTAAAGCTAAATACATACTTAGAAAGTGTATCTACTATTAAACCAGATGCAAACATTTGAACTATTACCAGAACAAAATATTTAATAATAGAAGTTTTGCCTGCTGATTTAAATACCATCCTAGAATTAACTAAGTAATTATATAAACTAGATATAACTCTTGCACATATTGTTGAAACTACTATTTTGTATTTTATATCTTCAGGAAGTACCTTCATAAATATAGCGAATAAAACAATATCAAGTACAAATGAGCTTATAGCTGAGAATATATATTTTATAAATAATTTATATATTCTTGCTGAATCCTTGATAGGATTGAAGTGACTTTCTGAATTATCATTTATATAAATAGTTTTAATTACTTCTTCTTGTATTGGAATGTTTTTTTCTTTACATTCAATTAAAGTATTAGTCTCATATTCAAATCTTTCTCCTGAAGTTGCTAAGAATTTCTTAGCAACAGCAGGGCTCATTCCTCTTAAACCTGTTTGCGTATCTGTTATTTTAAGACCCACAAATATTTTAAAGATATTTCTTGTTATAACATTTCCATATCGACTTTTAAAAGGTACATTTTCTTGCTTAAAATTCCTACATCCTAGAACATATGAATTAGGATGTTTTTTTGTTGATTTAGCAACTTTTAATATATCTTCTACACTATGTTGTCCATCTGAATCAGCAGTAACTATTGCCTTACATTTTGGATAGTTATTTAAAATATAATTAAGTGCTGTTTTTAAACTTCTGCCTTTACCATAATTGATATGATTTTTTAAAACAATTACTTTTTTCTTCTCAAGTGAAGCAAAGTATTTGTCATGTTTTTCCTTACTACCGTCATTTACTACTACAATATTTGAAAATGATTTTGTAAGTTTATCCATGAATTGTGACATTATTTCTTCATTTGGATCAAGTGTTGGTATTACAACAAACACATCATCATTTTTCATTTATTACTTCCCCCTTAGATAGATTCCATACCAATTAGTTTCCATCCACCATCATAATATACAAATGATAATCTATCATTCATTTCCATAATTCTATCTTCATTAGATACAACCATATTTTTCTTTAAAGAAACATCTACACTAAATGCCTTATCAGAATAAATAACAAAGTTACTTAATTTTTCATCAGTAAATACTGGATTTTTTAGTGAATGTCTAGAAGTGAATGTTACATCAATTCCGTGTCCCCATTCATATGCATTTTTATACATTTCAGTTCCTTCAATTAAGTAAGGACGAAGTGTTGTAAATCCATGATATCCACCAGTTAAGTCATCAGTTAAGAATAATGAATATTTTTCAGCAAGTGGCAACACTTCGAATGGTTCTACTAATTTTACCATTGCTTCTTCATTATTATCAGTTTTAAAGTAAGCATCTTTTGCAGTTATAACTCCGTCTATAACTACTGTTTTAACTTCTTTTCCATTTTCGTCTTTAATAACTACTTTTGGTTTTTGAATTAAACCTTCTACGTTGTATGATTTAAACTTTTTAACATCAGCATATTGAGCAAATAAAGCTGTTTTTTCATCTTGAGCATCTTCAGATTCTTTTACAAGTTTACCATTTATGTATAATTTGTAATCTTCAGGAATATTAGCTTTTACCTCGTATAAGCCTTCTTCTATATGAGATTTAATATCAACTAATTCCCATTTAGTATAACTTAAGATTTTAAGTTTAGTTTCTTCACCTTTATTAGCTAATTTAATAGTTAATATAAGTTTATCTTTATAATAAATATCATATATAGGTTTTTTTTCTGACTTAGATTCTTTACTTTGTTCATATTTAATATTTTTTGAATCTTCTAAAGACTTATC
>JAILQR010000084.1 GCA_024698845.1 Bacilli bacterium
TTATCAAAAGATACTTCATATTTATCTTTTGATAATGTTGAAAAACTTGGATTATATATAGAATTTGAACTTAAAAAATATGAAAAAGAATATATAGATGAATATCAAGATTTAATAAAACTTTTATATGAACTTAATGTAAATATTGATAATATACAAACTAAAAGATATCCAGAACTAATAGAAGGAGTATAGAATGGAAAAAATATTTTTTGGTATAGATGATCTATTTGCTAATTTATTTATTACTTTAAATGAAGCCGGTTTATGTGTTGATTTTTTAAGATATAAAGATGCAAGAGAATATGGCGACTTACTACATAAAGAGGGCCTTGAAAGATATGATGTAAATATTTTATTAAGTTTATCAAGAACTCAAACACAGAATTTTTTATATTATTATAGTAAATATTTTGAAGAAAATATTATAAATGGTTATAAGGGGGGTAACCTTGGATAAATGTGCTGATAATTATACTTTAATTCAGGAGTTTAGAGGTTATCTACCGTTAAGTGTTTGTCTTCTTATAACTGATGAAGATGTTAAACATGCTGTAATAGATCAATATTTAAATTCTTATAGTGAAATGCAAAGAACGAGAGATGATAGAAAATGAATGTAATTTTTTTGGATTATGATGGTCCTTTATTTACTTTTAGTGATGCATCTTATGACGCACTAGAGCGAAGAATAAAAACTCTAGCAGACATATGTCATTCTTATGATTGTAAGGTAGTTGTATCATCAGCTCATAAAGATAAAATAGATAATGAAACTTTAGAACCACTTAATGATTTAAATAGAAATGTTCTTACTTTATTTAAAAAATATGGGATTGATTTTATAGGAAAAACTCCTGAAGTAGGGAAAAAAACAGGAAAATCTTCATATGCTGAGTCATGGAAAGAATATGAAATTATAAGATATTTAACTACTCATCCAGAGGTAGAACACTACTGCATTATAGATGATGATACTAATAATATAAGTGCATCTGATTTAAATATGGTTAGAAGCCATTTAGTAAAAGTATCACCTTTAGAAGATGATAAAACTAAAGAAGGATTACTTCCATCTCATAAAGAACAAGTTAAAGAAGTACTTGAACTAGATAATGACTATAAATTACGTTTATAGTCATTTTTTATGTTATAATGTTTTGGTAAAGGAAAGTGAAATAATATGAAAAAGATTTTTTTATTAATATTGGTAATGCTTTTAGTTGTAACTGGATGTGGTTCTAAAAAAGAAGAAAAGAAAGAAAATAAACCAGTATATCTATATGGACTACATTATGTAGAAATAGATGTAGATGGTTATGGAAAAATTGAGTTAGAACTTAATGCTGATGAAGCACCCATAACTGTTACTAATTTTATAAAACTTGTTAATGATGGATTTTATGATGGTTTAACATTCCATAGAATCATGGATGGCTTTGTTGCCCAAGGTGGGGGATATGATATTGATGGAAATAAAAGGCTAACTGATTCTATTAAAGGAGAATTTTCAGCAAATGGTATAGCAAATGGAATATCACATACTAGAGGTACTATATCAATGGCAAGAAGAAATAACGATTATAATTCTGCTTCATCTGAATTTTTCATAATGCACAAAGATGCAACTTACCTTGATGGTGGTTATGCTGCATTTGGTCATGTAACAAAGGGTATGGATGTAGTAGATAAAATTGTTAAGAAAGCTAAACCTACAGATAATAATGGATCTATAGAACTAGATAAAAGACCTGTAATTAAATCTATTAAAGTAATTGAAAAATAAAAAAGTGTTCAAATGAACACTTTTTATTTTTATCTTTGAATTTGATTTTTTAATTCTTCTAGTTCTTGTTCTAAAAGTTCAACTTGTCTATTTAAATCATACATAGATATATGACATCTTTTACTAAAATAAGTTAGAGAAGTAAATGCATCATTTGGGATACCTGTTACTGATTGCATTTTTTCAACTTCATTAGTATCACTATTTACTGTTTCTTCAAAATGAGATTCAATAATATTTTTTAAATTAGAAGTTCCTATAGCGTTAGCATATTGTGGGAATATATCTTTTACTGTTTTACCACTTAAGAATGCATCTTTAATTAAATCTCTATTAAGCTCTGCTTGAAGTCTTGCTATATCTGTTGATTTTTCGTTATTTATAAATAATTCTGTAGATCCATCAGAGTAAATATTACTTGCTACTTCATTAAGGGCAATTTCACCATCATGTTCACCACGACCTGACATTCCTGTCATTGTAATTAAGACATTTTTATCATTAACATTAATTACTCCTAAATATTTACTATGAATACCATTTACTAAGTCTATTTCTGCATGTGCACCTGATAATGATTCAGCTGTTGCATAGTTATTTTTACCAAAATAAATATATTTAACTGGTTCTTTCTTTATATTTTTACTTGTTTCTTTTTTAAACATTTAAATCACCTCGTATTTATATATTAATTATATCTTTTACTTTATATATACAGCAATAATATTTACAAGGTAATTTACATATCTAAATATGCTATAATATACATATGTAAGAAAGGATGATAAATATGAAAGAAGTAGAAAAATTTTTAGATGAATGTGGAACTTATTTTTTAGCAACAGTTGATAGTAGTAATAAACCAAAGGTTAGACCTTTTGGAACTATTAATGTATATAATGAACATTTATATATACAAACAGGTAAAAACAAAGATGTTTTTAAACAAATAGAAAATAATAGTGATGTAGAAATATCAGCATTTAGTAACGGTAAATGGATAAGACTATCTGGTAAACTTGTTTTAGATGATAGCATTGATGCTAAAAAGAGTATGCTTGATAAATATCCAAACCTAAGAGGAATGTATGATGAAAACGATGATAATACAGCAGTTTTATATTTTGAAAGTACGAAAGCTGTAATATATTCGTTTACTGATTCACCAAAAGAAATATATAGTTTATAGTATACACATAAATATACAAAAACTTGACATTTGTTCGAATAAATGGTATATTTTTATTTAGTGAGGAGATATAAGCATAAACTTGCGAGCTATCTCGGGTGATGAACCTACACAATAATTAATATTGGAGTCACGAATATTTTTATTTGTGACTTTTTTGTTACAAATTTAATAAATATTAGGGGGAATATAAAGTGTTAAAACCTGAAAATGTAACTGCATTTGATTTATTTGGATGTATGTTTGACTTTTATGGAACAGATCCAGGATATAGTTATATTATTAGTCATGGATTATATACTGTAAAAGATGTTTTAGAGGCTGTTAAAAATAATCCGGATATAAACTGGAGAAGAGTATTAATAGCATTAAAATATACTTTAGATAATATTGAAAAGTTTAACGAAAAAGATAAACCTTTTGAAGTATATCCAGTAAAAGAATATACAGATATAAATTATGGTAAAGTAGATAAAAAACATACAGTTTCAGAACTTTTACTTGTAAGTCCTACAATTGATTCATCTGTTAGGTACTCTAGTATTAAAGGTATGAGTATTACTGAACTAAAAAAATACTTAAATTTAGTTAAATCAAATGGTTTTAATTATTTAACATCAAGTACATATTATTTAGGTGAACAAGGAGCAAGAAAACTTCAAAAAGCTGTAGACTTTTTTACAGAACAAGTAGAAAGACAAGCTTTAGTTGCTCCAAAAACTAGTCCAGACTTTTTTAATTATGCTAAAAAAGAAAAATTAGAATTAGTATCTGAATATTATAGTGAAATAGTTAATTATTTAGTTGATAACGCAAGAGAACTTATTTGTGATGATTTAACAGATTCTAGAAAGAAAATATTATTATCTTCAATTGAAAATAGTAAAAGAGAAGATAGAGAAGTTAGATTAAGAATGAGCCAATATGTTGCTAATTATACAACTCTACCAGAACTAGATGCTTTATCAAAAGGTAATACTAGATGTTTAAAAAGATTTATAGTTACTGAAAAAAGATAAAATTAGTACTTTATTTTTATAATAGTTGTGCTATAATTAAGAAACCTAACTCGTAATTTGTGTATGATAATCATTCATAAGTATACAAGTTTATGAATAAATTATCTATATGATTAGAGTTATCTACAAGAGGAGAAGAAAGATGTCAAATTTATTCAAAAAGGGCAAAAAGGGTGTAATTGACAAAGAGGCTACTGAACAATTAGTAACCGCTAGTGAACCAGAAAACGATAATCGTTTTAGTGTAAAAAAATGGTTCGATGATTTTGATTCAAGTGATAGAGAAACAGGACTTGGATTTATAACAGAAAATAATTTTCATATTGTTTCAACAAGAGAAAGATGTGGAGAAGAAATGACACTTCCAGCACTTTTCATGACTATGTTTAATGAATCAATTGAAACTGTTATGAAATCTAAAAAATCTGAAAATTGGGAACAATTTATTCCTGCAGATTATAATACTGTAATAATAGCTTTATATCCAATATTTAAAGCACTTGATATTTCATTATATTTACCAGAAAATATTAATGAATATCAAAGACAAGTACTTACTCAAATAGGAAAAGACGTTGATTTAGTTAATGAAACATATGCTAATAAATCATTAATTAAAATGTATGATGTTCGTATTGGTGATGATAGATATAGATTTAAAACAATTGATGAATTATTTGCTAAAATCTATGACTGTGAAGTAAGAGAAAAACCAATGCAATCTTTAAAAAGAGTAAGAACTGAAAAACCAAAAAAAGAAAAGAAAAGTAAGAATAAATAATTCTTACTTTTTTTATGTTATAATTTTCTTGGATTTAGGAGATGATATGTTTATGATAATATGTTCATTTAATATAAAAAATAATTTTTTTCATCA
>JAILQR010000070.1 GCA_024698845.1 Bacilli bacterium
ATAATTTATATTTTAAGTAATCAACATATAAACTAAATCTTCCAACATAATATGGTTTTTCATCAAATAATTTATTTAATTCATCTAATGCTTCACTATATCTTCCTAGTTTTAAAAGAAGTGTTAATTTCATTCTTCTTATTCTATATGACATACGTTCATTTGGAATTTTATCAAGAAGTCTTAGTGATTCAATATAGTTTCCATCATCACTATAGAATTTACTTAAATAATATACATTAATGTAGTTATCCATATTACCATTTATATAGTTAAGTGCTGCTTCTTTATCTCCCATTTTTCTATATATTTTTGGATAATACTCGTTAGCTTTTTCCTGATATGAAGTATTTTGTAATTTTTCTATTAATCTAAGTGACATGTCATATTGACCTATATTTTCAAATAATTCAATAGAATAGTATGTTGATTTGATTTTACCAAGTTCTCCATATGTTGATAAGATATCAAGAAGTTCTTCAACTTCGAAGTATTTATCTGCTTTTGTTTTTCTTTTAATCATTTCTGGAACTATAGAAAGTAAATCATAATACATTGTTTTATCATCATTATTTTTTTCTTTTTCACTTGCTAACTTCTTATTTGAATATGTGTATGCAATATCAAGTAAGTTATCAAGCCCTTCTTGAATATGATATTCTTTTTTTACTCTATACATATCCATTGCATATTCATCACCATAATCTGATTCCAGTATTGAACTAAAACATTCTTCTAATAAGTCATATTTTCCTAATGCTCCAGCAGCTTTCCCTTTAAAGAATAAAACATCATTTTTCTTGTAATATGTAAACATTATCTTGTTTGCATATTTTATACATTCTTCTGGATCGACAACAGCTTTAGCTTTTAACTTTAGCAATGGATTAGCATACTTATTATCTTGGAACTTTACTAGTGTTTCGATATCTTTTGTTTTAAGTGCTAGATTTATTTTAACATCATAATATAATCTTCTTGATTCTGGATCAAATGGTCTAACATGATCTAATATATCTTTTACTTCATCATAATGTTTAAGCTTATATTCTATTCTAGCAACATATATTCTAGATAATATATATGCTTCATTAGATATTTTTTCTAATTTATTAACTGTAGAAATTGCTTCTTTAATATTTCTTTCCTCTAAATAACAATCAAGAATTAATGTATATACTTTATATGAACAATTATTATCACATTCTATCGCATGTTTTAGTGATATTATTGCTTGTTTTCTATCTCTTAATTTTTTTTGACAAAAAGCTATGTAATACCATCTTTCAGAATGTTGATTTTGGCACTTATCATTAAATCCTTTTTCAAGTAAAGATAGTGCATATCCATACCTTTTCTCATCAATAAAAGTTTTTGCTATATCAAAAGTTCTTTCAAAAAATGTATTAGATTTTACATCTAAGTTATCAAGAGATGAAATCTTTGATGCTACACCATTTACTTTTTCTTCTATTTTATAAGAATCTGGAAATTGGCGAAGTGTATTAAGCATAGCAACTCTATATTTTGTATTTGATAGTGACTTAGCTAATTCTATTGCAGTATTAATATCCTTATCCCTTAGTGATTGAATTAAAAAAATCAAATCTAATGCATCTTTATATTTATTATTTTCTGTAGGTATATCATATATAAAACCTTCAATAACGCTCATATCTTCTATAATTTTTTTAGCATCAATAATACTTTTTAAATATTCTGACACAACAAAAGCACTATTGTCTCCACTATTGTATCTAGTTTTAAAAAATAAATATACTTCATCAAATTCTTTTTTTTCTCTTAACTCATAAATATGTTCCATATTTAGATAGTCTTTCACAACAATCACCTGCAATGTTTCTAGTTATAATAACATATAAATAAAAACATATAAAGTTAAATTTATATGTTTTATTAATTAGTATATTGTCTTGTTTGATTCTTTTTGTAGAAGTGTTGCGTATTTAAATAATTTTAATGCAACATAAGATATGACTACACTAAATATACTTATATACGATACATGAATTGTATCTTCAAATCCAGCAAATACAAACGCTGATGTTTCAACAAGTGGAAGAATAAATGCTGGGATCATATATTTAAATATTGTTGATAAACATTCTACATTATCATCATTAAACGGTGTATTTTGAACTGCAATATTTTTAAATAATTTACTTAATGACTTAAATATAATACTTAAAAATATAAGTTCTACAACTGCTACTATAATCATAGATTCACTTAGTGCTATAATTTGTGATTTTGAATGTTCACTTAATACATCTTTATAGTAAGATAGTACTTCTTTGCTTTCTTTATTTGATGTTTTTTCTTCACCATTATATTTAAAAATCGCTTTATCATTTTTAAAGGTTACAGCCATAATATCTTCATCATATTTAAATATTAATTCATTATTTTTAACGCTTGTATGAGATATTATTGATGGTGTTAATGACGCAGTAAATATTAAACAAACAATTGCAATATATAAAGCTACTTTAGCAATTGCAAATACCACTGATGTAAACTTACATATAAATCTTAAATTTGCTTTTTCATTTTGATTTAATTCTAAATTATTCATTTTCTACAATCTCCTTAACTTCCTTTTTAGCATGAAGGACAACTCTTTTGTCTCCTCCATTTGCACATGTCGATAATGTTAATATTTGATCTTCTTTATTAAGTTCTACATTATAATTATAATTTGATCTTCTTTTTATCGTATTTAAAAATTGCTCATAATCATTATCGTCTTTAAAAGATGTTCTTATATAGTATTCTTCATTATCTACTTTATAAGTTGAAAACACGTCATATAATTCTAAACCATTTTCTGTAACTAATATTACT
>JAILQR010000096.1 GCA_024698845.1 Bacilli bacterium
AACTTTAACAATAAACTTTCATCTATCTCAAAATAAGGGTGTTCATCTATTACTTGATTAATTCTAAGTCTAATTAATTCATCATAATAAGAAATATTTTCGTATTTAGGATCTTCTATATAAGAGATTAAATTATTATATCTATTTTTTGAAGTTATAACAAAAGCCATTAGTTCTGCATCACTCATTGATGCTTTTTTACATCCTTTAACAAATTTATGAAGTAATGATTGAACATAGTCTTTATCAAAATTTATTTTTTCAATTATATCAAGTTTATCAAAATAACTATTATCTATGACAAAATAGATATAAGCTCTAAATAATTTAATTATATAATCTTGTTCTTCTTCAGTACATCTTTCAAAGGCAGTAAAACCATCACATGAAAAAACATCATCAACGTTATCTGCATCATTTAACCAGCCTAATAATCCTTTGTTGATTATAAATTCATCCATAATGATAGTCCCCTTCCTTTAATAATTTTGACAAGTAATTATTATATAGTAAATATATATAAAGTCAAATAAAAAAGAGTTTTTAAAAAACTCTTTTATCTTGTTCTTTGATTACCATCATTTTGTATACTTGTATCAAAAAGATGGAATAAAGCTTGACGCTTATTTAAAGATTCTCTAGCTCTATCAGAATAACTTGTATCCTTTTTAAAGTAATTATTAGTTGTCTTTTTCTTTTTAACTGCAGCATCCTGCATTAAAAAATTAACAATTTGAAGAATTGAATAATTAATATTTTCTTCAATATAACCAGGTTTAAAAAAAGTTTTATAAGACGGATCTTTACTATCTTTTAACTTTAAAAATCTATAATAAAGATCTGCTTGAACATACAGAAGCATAGTTCCATAATCTTGTCCATCTGGAGGACAAGGTGGCGTATCCTTCCTACAATAATATTCGTACAATGCATTTTCAATATATTGAGCATTGGCCTTAATTAGTGAGATTTCTTTAGGTTCCTGGTCTGAGTTTCCTCCAAAACCAGATACTAATTTGTCAAAAATTCCCATATGTAAGTTTCGTTTAAGTATAAAAAATACTCGTCCTTTCTTACAATTAATTATATACACTTTTCAGATAAAAATTCAATAGTCATATATAAAAAAATTGATGACTTTACTAGTCATCAATTTCAATATATTTCTTTTCAGGAATTTGCTTTTTATCTTCTTGTTTAGGAATATCTAAAGATAAAATACCATTTTTGAATGAAGCTTTAATATCTTCAGCTTCTAATTCTTCTCCTATATAAAAACTTCTAGAGCACTCACCAGAATATCTTTCTCTTCTGATAAAGTTTCCTTCATTTTTTTCTTCTTTTGATTCTTCTTTTTTAGCATTAATAGTTAAATAACCATCTTCAACAGATATTTTAATATCTGATTTATCATATCCAGGTAAATCAATATTTAGTAAATATGAATTATCCTTCTCTATGATATCTGTTTTCATATTTTTTACTACAGGTTTATTAGTAAAAAATGGATCATTGAATAGATCATCCCATAAGTCAAAATCATTTCTTCTTGGCATTAACATCATAATAACCATCACCTTTCATTAATATATATAATGTTTCTTTGCCGTAAGATTATTCAATCTTTTTGATCTTACAAATAAATAATAGCATAAAAAATTAGCACTGTCAAGGCTTGAGTGCTAATTACTATGTTTATTATTTATTATGGGAGCCACTTCTAGTTCTTACATATTCATCGATAGAAATATTTAGACTATTTTCATAATTATCTTTAATATAGTTTGCAAAAGATATATAAGGTGAAATACTATTATCTCTACTATGAGCCATACCATCAAGATATACTACAACGCCCTCTTTAAAGTTTTTACCAATTCCAGAGAATTCAATAATATATTCTTCACCATCTTTAATAATAGATAAATTTACATTATCTTTTATTACATCAGTATTAACTACATAAGAACCATCTTGGAATGCAAATCCACTAGTTCCTTCATATCCTTCAAATGTTCTACTAAGTTTTGCAGATGTATATAGTTTATCAACTGCATCATATAATAAAACCATATCTGATGTAATCCTATAAGTTAGCTTAGATTCATCTTCTTGTTGTTTATTATTTTTTGCTTGTAAGAGAAATTGAAAATCATTAATATTCGTAAAAACAATCTCTCCTTCATTAGTTGTAAATAAGTAAGAAACATTTCTTCTTAATTCTTTTACTGCCGCCATAATACCTCCAAAAAATTCCAAAAATAAAGAATGAAATAACTCCCTTCATTCTCTTATAAAAATTATATCACATACAAATTATAAAAATGTATAACTATTTACACATAATTTATTATTTTTTGTTAAACTTATTTAGAGTATTTTTTATTTCTGAATTTTTAATATTTTGAACATT
>JAILQR010000108.1 GCA_024698845.1 Bacilli bacterium
TAGCACCTTTAACTATAATTGGTGTATAGTTTTCTTCAGTGATTAAATAATGAACAAGTGACATAACAATTTCGTCTTTTTAACTCATAAGTAATCAAATAGAGTATTATTATTTAGTGTATTTATTTTATTAATATGTAATAAATTAATAATAAAAATTACTACCGTATATATTACTATAAGACTGTTATTCATAAGTGGCTCCTCTTTACTAAACATATGAATTATAGTAAAATAATATACGTTAAAGGAGACATATTATGGGACTACTTATGAGTGAAAAAGACGAAATTGTTATGTCACTTGTTCATTATTTAATCACTGAAGAAAACTATACACCAATTATAGTTAAAGGTGCTAAAGATGAAATATGGCTTGAGAATATGGAAGGACCTTATAAGGTTGTTAGAATTAATTCAAATCATATTCATAATGAAGAACAATTTGATTATGATATTTTAAAAACTAAAAGTGTTTTAAGACAAATTAAAAGAAGAACTTTTTCAATGTCAGTTAATATTTTAAATATATTTTTAGATATAAATAAAAAACCTGAAAAAGATTATAAACATATGGATATAGTAGTTTTAGATTCACTAAAAAGTGTTCCAGAAAACTCTATATTAACATCAGCTTTTAGAAAGATTAAAACCGGGCTTAAAACTGAAGGTATTGATTTGGAAGAAATTATTCATAAAACTGAAGATGTTAATCGTAAAACAGAAAAGAAAAATAAAGTCTATGAAGATATCTTTAAAGAAAAACCAATTATTATCACAAAAATATTAATGCTTGCATGTGTTATTTATTTTTTAGTAATATTCTTTAAAACTCATAATGAATTTAGTGCATCTAACTTAGTTTATTATGGAGCTAATTATAGAGATTTAGTTAAATCAGGTGAGTGGTATAGATTATTTTCATGTATGTTCCTACATGCTAATTTCTTACACTTAATTATAAATATGTATGCACTTAAATTGATAGGTTATCAATTAGAAACATATTTAGGTAAAGTTAAATTCTTGATTGTATTTATTATAAGTGGATTAGTTGGTAGTTTGTTTAGTGCTATATTTACTAATGCAGTATCAGTTGGAGCATCAGGTGCTATATTTGGTTTACTTGGATCACTAATGTATTTTGCATATCACTATAGATTAGTTTTAGGAAACACTTTAAAAAACGATATTATTCCTGTTTTAATAATTAATCTACTAATTGGATTTACGATTCCGGGAATTGACATATCAGCTCATCTAGGAGGGCTTATTGGTGGTGTATTTACAACTATGGCTTTAGGTGTTCCTGGAAAAGAATCTAAAAGATCTATGATTAATGGAACTGTATGTTTATTAATGTTAGTTGGATTCTTAAGTTATATATTATTTTACTATATTTAAAAACATCATCCTTTTGGATGATGTTTTTTTATAGTACTACAGTAATTTCAATTATCTTACCAATTATATTTAAATTATCATTTTGTAATTTTTCTTTATCAATTACACTATATAAATCTAAGTTATCATTATTATATATTAGAAGTGTGTCATATTTATCATATGACTTAGGTACTGTAATAATTAAAATACTTTCTTTAGATATATTTTTAAGATCTTGGTTTAATTTAATGGCAAATATTTCAACATTCTTTGGAACTCTTGATGCAGGGAAGTCGAATGTTTCTTTTGTTTGTTTTAAGTTGTTTGATTGAAATAATTTTAATTTAATAGCTTTTGTTTCATCGGTTTTAAATTCATTAATTCCAACTACTTCTATAGTTCTAAATTTAGAGTTAGTTTTTTTAATAAATCCATCTCTTTCAAGTCTTTTAATATGAGAATGTACTGAAGATGGACTATTAAGTCCAACACCCTTAGCTATTTCTCTTACAGCAGGTGGAAAACCATGTTCAGCTGTATATTCTTTTATATAATTTAATACTTTTTCTTGTTTTTTAGTTAGTTTTATTTCTTTCATACTTTTTCCCTCGAGGGTATACTAACAAAAAATAATCAAAAAGTCAAACAAATGTTCATTATTTTTCAATAATTTATTGTATGAAATATAAGTATTTTGTTGTATAATTGATATATATTGTAGATAGGAGCTTTATTATGAAGATTTTACTTACATCAGATACATACGAAGATCAAATTAATGGAGTGTCCTGCTCTGTTATAACTCTAAGAGATGAACTTAGAAAAAAAGGTCATGATGTTAGAGTATTAACATTATCAAAAGACTCAGAATCTAAGATGTTTAAAACTGATTATTTAATAGGGAGTTTTTCTGTTCCTTTTTATCCAGATACAAGACAAACCCTTAAATTTAAAGATGACTTAATTAAAGATATTGTTAAATGGAAACCTGATATTATTCATATTCAAACAGAGTTTTCTATTGGAAGAATTGCTAAAAAAATAGCTAACGAAGTAGGTTGTCCATTTATTAATACATCTCATACTTTGTATGAAGATTATACAACGTATGTAATTCCGATTAAGTCCTTAAGTAAAACAATAGCTAAGAAGTTAGTTAGAAAATCTTATAAAGAATCAAAAGCTATTATTACTCCAAGTGAAAAGATAAAAGAATTGCTTCAAAGTTATGGCTTAACAAATGATATGTATGTAATTCCAACAGGAATAGATTTAGATAGATTTAAAAAGAAATTATCATTAATAGAAAAAGCTAAACTAAAATCTCAACTTAATTTAACAAGTAAAAGTAAAGTACTTGTTTCAATTGGTAGAGTCGCAAAAGAAAAGAACTTAGATGAAATTATTGATTATCTTCCAAGTTTAGTTAAAAAAGACAAAAATATTGTTTTAATAATTGGTGGAGATGGACCATATAAGAAAACTATAGAGCAAAAAGTTAAAAAGTTAAATCTAGAAAAATATGTTAGATTTATTGGTATGATTCCTCCAAAAAATACATATAAATATTATCAACTTGGAGACTTATTTGTTTGTGCATCAACAAGTGAAACTCAAGGTATAACTTATATTGAAGCACTAGCTTGTGGACTTCCACTTGTTTGTCGTTATGATAAATGTTTAGATGGTGTTATTGAAACTGGTGTTAATGGTTATATGTATAATACTAAGGAAGAATATATTGATGATATATTTAAAATACTTAATAAATCATCTTTACATCATAAAATGAAAAAAGCTGCTTTAGAATCATCTAACAAATTTTCAAAAGAAAAATTTGGAGATGATGTTGAAGCTTTATATAAAAAAGTTCTTAATGAAAAGGGTGTAAGTTATGAAGGTTAATGATACTGCTTGTGTTAATTCACTAAAAATGCTTGGTATTGATATGATTGATAAAGCTGGAAGTGGACATCCAGGTATAGTTTTAGGAGCAGCTAATATTTTATATACTTTATATGCTAAGTGTTTAAATATTAATCCTAAAGATCCCAAATGGTTTAATAGAGATAGATTTGTTATGTCTGCTGGTCATGGCTCAGCACTTTTATATAGTGCTTTATATTTTAGTGGTTATGATATTAATATAAGTGATTTAAAAAACTTTAGAAGAATTAATTCACTTACACCAGGACATCCTGAATATGGTGTTACTCCTGGAGTAGATGCATCTACCGGTCCACTTGGACAAGGAGTATCTAATGCTGTTGGTATGGCTCTTGCTGAGAGATATTATAATGAACTATCTACTAAATATTATCCTGATAGACCTATCATTGATTTTTACACATATGTTTTATGTGGTGATGGTGATTTAATGGAGGGTATATCATATGAAGCATTATCATTTGCTGGAACACAAAAATTAAATAAATTGATTGTTTTGTATGATGCTAATAATATTAGCTTAGATGGACCTACATCGTTATCATTTACTGAAAATGTAGTCGATCGTATGGAAGCTTTAGGCTTTAATGTCCAAATGATTCAAAGCGATGTAGATTTAATTGAAAAAGCTATTAATAAAGCTAAAAAATCAAAAAAACCTTCATTTATATATGTTGAATCTATAATTGGCGAAGGATCTAAATACCAAAATACAAATACTGTTCATGGTAAACCACTTGATACTGATGATATATTAAATTTACGACAATCTTTAGAAGTTCTTGATGAACCATTTGCTGTGTCTTCTGAAATAGTTGATTACTGGCACAAAAAAATATCATCTAGATGTCAAAAAATGTATGATGAGTGGAATAGTGACAGAATTGCTCTTTGTAATGCTAATAAAAGTATTAAATATATGTTTAAGAATATTGAAAAAGATGAACTTACAATAGATTTTGATATAAGTGATTTTGAAATTAGTGATGACTATGAAGAAGATTTAAGAGATACTAATCAAAAAATTATGAATATTATTGCAAGAAAATCACCATACTTTTTAGGTGGTTCTGCGGATTTATCAAGCAGTACTAAAACATACATATTAAATGAGGAATTTATGTCTTCATCTAATCCACTGGATAGAAATATTCCATTTGGTGTTAGAGAACATGCTATGGGTGGAATATTAAATGGTATGGCACTATGTAACTTACATGTATTTGGAAGTACATTCTTAACATTTAGTGATTATGTTAAACCTGCAATAAGAATGAGTGCACTACAAAATTTACCTGTTAATTATGTATTTACTCATGACTCAATACTAGTTGGACCTGATGGACCAACTCATCAACCAATAGAACAATTATCAATGCTAAGAAGTATTCCTAATTTAAATGTATTTAGACCTGCAGATATAAATGAAGTATTAGGTTCATGGCATGAAGCTATAAAGGAAAAATCCCCTAATGCTATAGTTATTGCAAGAAGTAAATTAAAGAAACTTGTTGGTACTCAGGCTGAACTTGTTAAATATGGGGCATATATGGTTAAAAAAGAAATGAAACAATTAGATGCTGTAATTATTTCATCTGGTTCAGAACTTGAAACTGCTGTTAGAGTATCAAATGATTTAGATCAAGTTGGAATTCATACAAGAGTAGTTAGTATGGTATCTCAAGAATTATTCAGTAGGCAATCAACTGAATACAAAGATGAGTTACTTCCTAAAAATACATTAATTATTGCTTATGAATTATCTACACCTAATAACTATCAAAAATATACTCGTAATAGATTTATTATTGGAGTAAATGATTTCGGATATAGTGGTAATAAAGAAGATGTATCTGAAAAAATGTTAGTTAACTATGATGTTGTTAAATCAAGAATAGAAAAATTAATAAGACAATATTAATTCGACATATTATTT
>JAILQR010000074.1 GCA_024698845.1 Bacilli bacterium
AGATAATTTTCTTTGTATTTGTTTTAATTGGAACATTATTCATATTTGGAACAAATGCAAAAGCAGGGGAAGATAACTTAAATGTAAACATCAAGAGTATAACTTTAATGGAAAAAAGTGATAATGCGGAAGTATTATCAGAACCTAGTGCAGAAGGACTAGGGATTAATTCAAATGTAAAATTTTTACTAGTTGGAGATTTTGTGACATATAAAGTTACATTTGAAAATAAAGATAGTGCAGATTACAAAATTAATTTGAATAATAAGAACGAATATTTTACGTTTTCACTTGATAACAATGTAATTAAAGCTAATAGTGAAACTGAACTATTACTTACTATTAAGTATAATAAAGTAGTTCCACAATCTATGCTTACTAATGAACAATTACATGAAGAAAGTGTTGTTAGTGGATCACTTGCTAGAGTAGATGAATCTACTGTAGCAGATAACAATATTACTATTACTGCAGAAAAAGAAATTAATAACCCTAAAACTGGTGATACAGTTGGTACAATATTTTTATATGAAATTTTATTAGGTGTTGCTATTTTAACACTATACTTTGTTAAAAGTGCAAAGAAAAGAATGCTACTATTAACTGTGTTTACAGCATCAGCATTATGTATGAAGGCTAGTGCAGATGATACAATAATGCTTAAAATTAATTCTAAAATATTTGTACAAAGTGGTTTAGTATATAATGGAGAAGTTGTTCATAAAAGTAGTATAGAAGATAAAAGTAATTATCTATATAATCAGTTACTACTTAGTTGTCCTTCTAGGTGGGATGATAATTCCGGACTTATAGATATGGAAACTCCAGAACAATATTTTGAATATCCTAGCAAAAATTGGATTTCTGAAAATGCAATTACTCTTACTTTTAATGGGTATTTAACTAATGAATTAGATATTAAATTATCGATGGCACTTAGACTTACTTTTGATACTGAAACTGGTGATTCAGGAGTACTTGTTAATGATTATAATTATGATTCATCTGTATTAGATGGTATTGATTATACTAAACTAATATATAATAATGAGTTATTAGATCGTAAGGGTTTAGAGGAAATAATTGAATCTGATTCTCTTAAAATAGGTAATAGTATATCTAATATTGGTTATGATTGTGCAAAAATACTAATTGGTGAACCACAAGTTACATCTCAACAAGAAATATAGGATTTTTATAGGTAGAATATGATAAAAAGAACAGGGAAATTATTAATATACTAATAATATTAGTTTAATCATTATATGAATAGTGGTCCGTTAGATTAAGAGATACTACAAGCTTATATTTGTCTAAATAATGATAGATGATTAAAGACTAGATCAATCTAGTCTTTTTTGTATAGAAAATAGTAATATTCCAGTGATTTATATCTTTTTGAAAATTATACTAATTTCACGGTAGAAATTTCGTAAGAGTATGTTCTACTTATACTAGGAGGATGTTATGAAGAAGATAATTTTCTTTGTATTTGTTTTAATTGGAACATTATTCATATTTGGAACAAATGCAAAAGCAGGGGAAGATAACTTAAATGTAAACATCAAGAGTATAACTTTAATGGAAAAAAGTGATAATGCATCTGTATTATCAGAACCTAGTGCAGAAGGACTTGGAGTTAATTCAAATGTTAAGTTCCTTTTAGTAGGAGATTATGTAACTTATAAAATTACTATTCAAAATAAAGATGATGTTAACTACACAATTAGTTTAGATAGTAATAATGAATATTTTACATATACACTAAGTAGTAATGTAGTTAAAGCAAATAGTGATACCGATTTATTACTTACTATTAAATATGAAAAATTAGCACCACAATCAATGTTTACTAATGAGCAGTTAATAGAACAAAGTGTTGTAAGCGGTAAACTTATAGCAGTTAAAAATGAAGAAGCTGTTGTTACTGATGGTACAGTAAATGTAACTGCTGAAAAAGAAGTAGTAAACCCTAATACATCTGATACTATTGGTAAAGTAGTTATTTATGTAGGTTTATTAGCTACAACAGCAACAGCATTAGTTTTAGTTAAAAATACTAAAAAGAAAATGTTAGTTTTAGCTGTATTTGCTGCTTCATTATTATGCGCTAGAGTAAACGCTGAAGATTCTATTGAGCTTAAAATTAATTCTAAGATATTTGTACAGGGTGGTTTAGTATATAATGGAGAAGTTGTACATAAGAGTAGTTTAGAAGATAAAATAAAAGATTTACATAATCAATTGGTAAATCGTTGTGATAGAGATGATGCTGGTACTCTTTATGATATTGGAACTCTAGAACAACATTTTGGTGATACCAATATTGTACCTATTGCTGAAAGTACTGCTATTTTTACGATTAGTGGATATTTAACTGATGATTTAGATATTGGTTTATCAATGACCGCTGCATATGTTTTTAACCCTGATTCTGGTGATAGTGAATTACAAGTTTATGATTACAATTATAATTCTTCTGTATTAGATAGAATTGATTATACTAAACTAATATACAATAATGAGTTGCTTGATAGAAAAGGCTTAGAAAAAATAATTGAATCTGATTCTCTTAAGATTGGTAATGTTTTAACCAATGTTGGTTATGGACTTGATCATCCATACATTGATTATTTATGTATGAAGGATTTACTTAATCTATCAGCTTTTGACCCTTCACAAGAAATATAACTTAAAAATTAGGTTGTATCATACAACCTAGTTTTTTTTATGG
>JAILQR010000076.1 GCA_024698845.1 Bacilli bacterium
TGAATATAAAACATATTTTATAAATAATAAAACAGGATACCTTGTTAATTACTATGCTTTGATTAAACATGGGTATGAAGAAGAATTTGATAAAGTTGAAGCAGAACTTCTTCAACTTAAATATCCTGATTTTATTGTTAATGGTATTTATAACTCTGGAACTGAAAGAGAAATAGAAGTATTTCCTAACTGTTTAGTAATTCATTACAATAATGTTATAACAAGTCCAAAGTATAATGATGAAATATTTTTAGTAATTAATAATCATGATATTTCTAAATATTTAAGTTATGAATTTACTTTAGATGAAGAATATGAAAGAGAATCTGCTTATACATATGATCCAACTAAAAAGTATATTGCATTTACTTTTGATGATGGACCTAGCCAAGCTAATACACTAGATATAGTTAATTATTTAAAAGCTAATAAAGCTAGTGCAACGTTCTTTATGTTAGGTAAACTTATGAATAATAGTCCTAGTATTGTAAATTATGTTAAAGATAATGGTATGGAAATAGGATCTCATACATATTCTCATCAAAATTTAAAAAGATTAAAAGCTACTAAGCTTGATGAAGAAGTTAAAAATACTGAAGATGTATATTTAAGCATTACTGGAGATACATTATCTTTGCTTAGACCTCCTTATGGATCTATTAATGATTCTATTAAAGAAAAATATAATTATAGTTATATTTTATGGTCTGTAGATACTTTAGATTGGAAATATAAAGATAAAGATTATTTATATGATTACGTTATAAATAACGTAAATGATGGAGATATTGTTTTAATGCATGATATTCATCAAACAACTAAAGAAGCAGTTGAATTAATATTACCTGAACTTTATGTTAGAGGTTATAGGGTAGTAAGTGTATCTGAACTTGCCAAGATAAAAAATGTTGAGTTAGAAGAACATAAAGGTTATAGAAAATTTGTTCAATAAAAAATAGTGTTAGAAATCTAACACTATTTTTGTTTTCTTTTAATTATAAATCTTGCTATTAAGAAGAATAATGAAAAAGCAAGAAGAGTAAATGCCATTACGTATTCAACTAATGAATTACTTTTACTTGTATAATTTTCATAAAGCATTGCACAAGATAAACCAAGTCCAAATACTCCAAAGTAAAATAGTCTTGTTAAAGGATTTTTCATATATATCACCTAATGAAATTATACCATAGTATTTAAGATTTTACATAATTATTTATATTTGTTATAATTCTATCAAGGTGTAGTGGTTATGAAAAAGGATGAAAAGTGGATTAGTTTTTCTAAACTAATATGGATATTTTTAATTGGTGCTGTTGCTGGTTATATAATAGAAACTTCTTTCTATTATATTAAACATGGTGAATTTTTAAGTAAACAAGGATTATTATATGGTCCTATTAAACCTATTTATGGAATAGGAGCAGTAATATATACTTTAATGTTATATTTTCTTAAAAATAAACAAAACTGGAAGATATTTGTTTATGGATGCATTATTGGAGGAATATTTGAGTATGTTTGTAGTTTAGTGCTTGAATATTGCTTTGGCACAAGAATGTGGAGTTACAAAAATATGGGACTTGATATAAATGGTCGCGTATATTTACCATACTTAATTGGATGGGGCGGAATAGCACTTTTATATTTAAAAGTTTTATATCCAACATTTAATAAGATATATGAAAAAGTTCCTAAAAAACCACTAACGATTCTTACTATATTAGTTACTGTATTTTTAGTATATGATGTTACTATATCATCACTTGCAGTAAAAAGGATGACTGCAAGAAAAGATGGAGTAAAAGCTACTACTAAATATCAAAAATATATGGATAAACATTATTCTGATGAATATATTTTAAAAAAGGTTCCATATCTTAGATTAGCTGATTAAGTTTTTCTTCCATTTTATAAAAAATATGTTATAATTAAAAAGCATTGGTGATGTCTCCTTAGCTCAGTTGGTAGAGCAATTGACTCTTAATCAATGGGTCCAGGGTTCGAATCCCTGAGGGGACACCATTTATGTTTTTTAATTAAAAAAATAGTTGCATATTTAATTAAAATATTATAAAATGAAATAGGTCCAACAAAAATGGGCTTGTAGCTCAGCTGGTTAGAGCGCACGCCTGATAAGCGTGAGGTCGGAGGTTCAAGTCCCCCCAGGCCCACCATTTTAAATGGCCCGTTGGTGAAGTGGTTTAACACACATGCCTTTCACGCATGCATTCATGGGTTCAAATCCCGTACGGGTCACCAATTTAAAAAATAACTTCCTTTTAAGGAAGTTTTTTTGTGGGTAAAAAATATAAATTCATAAAAAAACTTATGATTTGTAATCATAAGTAATTGACTTAATAAATGGCGGAGCAGGAGAGATTTGAACTCTCGCGCCAGTTTCCCGACCTACACCCTTAGCAGGGGCGCCTCTTCAGCCTCTTGAGTACTGCTCCATAACCAAGTCACATGATAATTTTACACTATATATTATTTGTAGTCAATAAGAAAACGACCTTATTGGTCGTTTAATTTTGAGTTACGGTTCTTATGTTATCTAAGAATTCTGTCATGATCATAATGTAATCATTTCCAGCATCTATATTTTCTTGAGATAGAGAAATCATACTATCTACAACAACTATTTTAGCATTGTAATTATCTTTTAAGTTTTTAATTAATTCTGTTTCTTCATCTTCAGTTAACATAAAGATTGTTGTATATTTACCATTTTTAAAATTACTTTTTAAGTTATTTAAATTATTATTTTTATTGTTTTCTTCATCTGCAAGTGAGATAACATTAAATCCATAAGCTGTTAAGAATTTAAGTGTGTTATTTGAAACGATTAATGTGTTTTTGTTGTTTTCTTTAGCAGCTAGTGCAATATTTCTTAAATCTGCATCCATAATTGAAATTGTTTCTTCTAATTTTTTATAGTTATTATCAATTGATTGTTTTGTATATTTGTTATTTACATAATTTTTTAAGCTA
>JAILQR010000002.1 GCA_024698845.1 Bacilli bacterium
ATAACTTCTTTTGCTTTACTTAAAGTATCTTTATTATTAATATTTATACTTGTTCTAGCAACATAATCATTTTTATCAAGCAAATAAACTCCCGATGTTTTAGTCTTCTTATATATTGTTTTAGAGGGTATTTTTATTTCGTTTTGGGGAAATAAGTATAACGCTATAACTACAAATATAAATGCAATAGATGCCACAATAATTCTTCTAAACGATCCTTTTTTAATCAACGTTATCACCAGTATAAGTATATTTATATAAAGAAAAAAATATAACTACTGTTATATTTTTAAAATACCTAATTTGATAAGTTCAACAACAGCTTGACTACGACTAGTAGAGCCAAGTTTTTGTATGGTATTAGATATGTGATTTCTTACAGTTTTTTCACTTATATTAAGTTTTAGTGCTATATCTTTAGTGCTATTATTTAAAACGAGAAGATCAAAGATTTCTTTTTCTCGTTTGGTTAATATATTATTTTTCACCACTTTCTTCCTTTCATATATCCACTTAATATTATTTTATGAACGAAAAAAAGGAAGGTGTAGGTATCTATCCTTCAAATTTAACTGTTATATATTTATTCTCTTTAAACTTATCTTGAACTTTTCTAATTATTTTATTTGCTTCATCAGTATTATGAATATTACTTTTAATAACAACATTTATATTGTTATCATTAATTTTTACAAAACTTTTAAAGTTATGTTCTTTTTCTATAATACTTTTAATTTCATTTTCTTCCTTTTTAGTATTACTTAAAACCTCAAGTTCATCATAAGCGTTGTTTTTTTCTTCAAGTGTTGCTTCTTCATCAAGAAGTATATTTTGTAGTTCATCAATCTTACCAATTGTAGCTTCATCTTCAGCAATTTTTAGTACATCAATGCTCTCATCCTCAGTTGTTTTAGCAACATAAGACTCAGAACCACTATTAATGTTTGTGGCAGCTATATTTTTTTGATCTTGCGAAAAGTAGTAAATTCCTAAAACTATCATTAGTGAAAATAAGGTTACAAACCATAAGCTTTGTTTATTAATCATCATTTTTCTCCTTTATTTTTATATCTTTTATTAAAAAAATATGATTTTTTATAAAAATTATTCATAAAAAAAAGGAAATTAGAAGTTTATAGGAAAGTATATAAGTGAAGGGAGAAATATAATTGAAGATACCTATAGTAAAACAACATGACTTAACAGACTGTGCTCCAGCTTGTTTATCTTCACTAATTAAATATTACGGAGGGTATGTACCTATTGAAGTAATAAGATTCAAGTGCGAAACAAACAAGGATGGAACAAGTGCTTATAATTTAATTGAAGCGGCTAAAAAATTAGGATTATCTGCAAAAGGAGTGAAAGTAAGTAGCTATAAAAAACTATATGGTTTCAAAACACCATATATTATTCATCTTAAGTTGAAGAATGGACTTAATCATTTTGTAGTACTTTATAAAATAGATAAAAGATTTGCGTATTTAATGGATCCTGCACAAGGTAAGATTAAAATTAAACTTGATGAATTTGAAAGTGTATTTACAAATGTTATTCTTTTATTTCAACCGAAGTCGAATCTAGCAAACTATGATAAACCCATAAATGTTATAACTTTTATGTTTAACTATTTTGTTAAGTATAAAAATATATCAATCAATTTATTTATTGTAAGTTTATTTTCAGTCATTATATGTTTAGTTTTAAATTTCACTTTTAAGTGGGGTAGTAATATATCAAATGGGGGTTTTGGATTAACTACTATAATCTACTTTAGCATAATCATTTTAACTGTATACGTGATGAAGAACATTTTGAATTATGTAAAAAACACTCTAATAATTATATTTAATAAGCAGATGTCTGCAGATTTATATGAAAAGTTCCAGCATCAATTATTTATTCTCCCTTTAAATTTTATTAAATCTAAAACCAGTGGTGAGATTGTTTCAAGGTATAGTGAATTAAATGAAATTAATCACTCTATGCCAAGTATGATAATTTCACTAGTATTAGATTTAATAATGATTGTTTGTTCTTTTGTAACAGCACTTTTTATATCCTTAAAACTTTCTATGTTATATTTGCTTTTAGTGATAATTTATATTTTTATATCATTTCTTTTTAAAAATCCGACACTGCAAATGATAAATAAAAATATAGA